>CADCRJ010000011.1 GCA_902803735.1 uncultured Spirochaetaceae bacterium | reverse complement strand
CATGCATCTACGGCTATTTCTCAGGGGCTAGGGCTTCTTACAGCCTGGGACTCACTAAAAGAGGATGGCGGTAAGGACAGAAAGGTTGTCGTTGTTATTGGAGACGGTGCGCTTACAGGAGGGCTTGCATTTGAAGGTCTTAGCCATGCGGGGCAGCTCTCAAAAAATCTCATCGTAATCCTGAATGATAATCAAATGTCCATTTCGCCAAATAATAGTGCTCTTTCACGCTATTTGAGCACCCTCACTATGACTGGGTTTTACCAGCGTTTCCGATATTTCGTTGACCATCTTGTTGATAAAATTCCTTATTCAGAACATCACCTTGGTAAAATCATATTCCGCCTAAAGCGTGGAATAAAGGGTATGTTCCTTAATACGAATCTTTTTGCAGACCTTGGTTTTGAGTACGTTGGTCCGCTTGACGGACATAACATAAAGGAACTTGAAGAAAATCTAAGGCGAGTAAGAAAACTCCCTAAGCCAGTTGTGGTGCATGTTATCACCAAAAAAGGCAAGGGGTATTCTCCCGCTGAGAACGACCCTGCAAGATTCCATGGAGTGGGACCGTTCCAGATTTCCAACGGCGTTATGGAGAAATTCGATACTCTGAGCTTTACGGAAGGCTTTTCAAATTCTGTCGTGCAAGTCGGCGGAATAAACCGACGTATTGCCGCAATAACCGCCGCTATGGCAAAAGGAACTGGTTTGGATGCTTTCAGCAGAATGTTCCCAGAGCGTTTCTTTGACGTCGGAATTGCGGAGGAACATGCGGTTACTTTTGCTGCTGGTCTTAGTGCGGGTGGCATGATTCCTGTCGTTGCGATTTATTCTACTTTTATACAGCGTTCAATTGACCAGATTATACATGATGTAGCCCTTCCTTGCTTCCATGTTGTGTTTATGTTCGATAGGGCAGGGGTTGTTCCTAGTGATGGCGAGACTCATCAGGGGCTTTTTGATATAGCACTTTTACGTCCTGTTCCTAATATGACGATACTCTCGCCTGTCTCGGCACAGGATTTGAATCTCTGCTTCAATTGGGCGATATGTGCGAGAGGTCCTGTCGCAATTCGCTATCCAAAGCTTTCTTGTCCGTCTGAGCTTCCGTCTTTCTCTCAGAATATACGTGAGGGTGCAGGTATATTTTTAAAAGCTGACGAATACGCGCCGTCTTTAAGCACTGATTTTGATGATGACAGCGGCTTGGGCGAAAAGGCTAAGAAGCTGCTTCTTGTTACTACTGGCGGATTCTTTACCGAGGTCCTGCAATCTGCCCGTAAACTTTTGTCTGAGCATATCTATGCGGATATATATATTCTGCGGTTCATAAAGCCCCTTGATGAGGAATATTTTGTTTCTCTCGCAAAGCAGTACGACGGTGTTCTTCTTGTCGAGGACGGCGTGCAGACTGGTGGAATAGGTGAGTATTTGCAGAATGTACTTTACGAGCATGGCTATGTTAATAGTAAAATAAAGGCTTTTCCTGAAAAATTCCTTGCGCAGGGTAGCAGGGAACAGGTTTGTGAGGAGGCTCAGATGAGTCCCCGTTACATATTTTCAGCGGCAAAAGTTCTTGTGGAGGAATAAATTATGTTGTCGCTTAAACTTGCAGACAGAACAATTACAACAGATTTACCTGCTTTTATTATGGGTATTGTCAATGCTACCCCTGATTCTTTTTGGTCTGGGAGCCGAGGCGGGGTGGAGCGTGCAAAAAAGCTCATCGATGACGGCGCGCACCTCTTGGATATTGGTGGTGAGTCTACCCGTCCAGACAGCGAGTACATTGATGAAGAAGAAGAAATCCGTCGTGTTGTTCCTGTAATTGAGCAGATAAGAAAGGTTAGCGATATTCCTATTTCCGTTGACACTCGCAAATATGCGGTTATGAAAGCAGCCGTTGAAGCTGGTGCTGATATTTTGAATGATGTCTCTGCTATGGAGGATTCTCCGAAACTTGCCGAGTTATGTGCCGAGACAAAAATTCCTGTGATTCTTATGCATAAACGTGGCATTCCGTCTGATATGCAGAAAAATACCGCATACGGCAATATTTTTAATGAAGTTAACCAATACTTGGCGAGCAGGGTTCAGTTCGCCCTTGATGCAGGAGTTGAGCCTGACAAGATAATTCTTGACCCTGGCATTGGCTTTGGCAAGGATGTTGAATCTAATTTTGAGCTTATAAGACGTTGCGGCGAGCTTTGCGATGGCAAGTACCCTGTGCTTATGGCTCTGTCAAGAAAATCATGCCTTGGTGCCGTTACAGGCAGGGCTGTAGAGGAAAGACTTTCTGCAACTCTTGCTGCGGACATACTTTCTGTCCTGCATGGTGCTTTTATGGTGCGCGTGCATGATGTTGCCGAGACAAAAGATACTCTGGCTGTTTACAATGCCGTTCAGAATGGTAAAATAAGTTAGGCTTTTTTCTGCCTGATTTTTTCAACGTCACCTCTGAAAAGTTAGATTTTTAGGGGTTCTCTTTATAAGGAGAAAAAATTTTGGATGCTTTGGATTCTTTGAGGGAAGTCTACAAATACATAAGCCCGATTCTTGATATTGGGATAATGACTTTTCTTTTGTATAAGGTTTATGAAATAATTATAAAAACCAACGGCTTACAGATTATAAAGGCTGCAATCCTTGTTGGACTTGTTTATGCAGGTGCTTTGGTATTTGATTTGCAGGTTCTTCAATGGCTTATGAAAATTCTTGCTCCTGGTCTTGCCATTGGTTTTGTCATTGTGTTTCAGCCTGAGCTTCGTAAAATTTTCCTTAAAATCGGGCAGAATGACTGGCTTACGTTTGGAAACCGTTCTCGCCATACCTACGTGGATGCCGTAATTATTGCGGCAGAGACCCTTTCAAAAATGAAAAAGGGTATGCTTGTAGTTTTTGAGAGAAATACAAAGCTTGATGAGTTTATTATTACGGGAACGGCTTTGGATGCTAATATTTCATCAGCACTTTTGGTCACTATTTTTGGACATGAGACCCCTCTTCATGATGCGGCCTGCATTGTAAAGGCTGGAAAAATTGTTTCTGCAGGATGTTTTCTTCCATTAAGTGAGCAATATGATATTAAAAAGACTTTTGGCACAAGGCACAGAGCCGCTTTGGGCTTGAGCGAGCAAACCGACGCAGTTGTCCTTGTTGTTTCTGAGGAAACAGGTGCTATAAGCCTTGCCTATGAGTCGAGGCTCCATTACGATTTGAAAGTCAATCAGATTACAAAAATGCTGGAAAAGCTTCTGGTCATTGAGAATAAAGACAGGACTATAGAGGATACCATAGATGAAAGCAAAGCAACTAATTGATATTTGTAAGAATAACTGGCCGGCAAAAGCAATTTGCTTTGGTATCGCAATTTTCTTGTATGTCTTCTTTCAGATTAAGAGCCTCGGTCATGCGGAATTTAATGTGGAGCTTTCTGTTGAGACAAGTAACGGCATGGTACAGGCTTCTCCTGTGTACAACGGCAGTAACCATAGTAGAACTGTAAAAATCATTGCTCACGGAATGCCTGCTTCCCTTAGTTCCCTTACAGAGGAGGATTTTGAGGCATACATTGACTTGGATTATGCCTCAAAGGAAGGAAAAATCAGCTTTCCAGTTCTTTTAAGGCTATCTGACAAGGCGAAGAAAATCACTCCCTTACAGCTGGTCGTTGAGCCAAAGACTGTTTCTGTTGAGGTTCAGGAAGAGAAAACCGCTTATTTTGACATTGATGTTGTGTTGAAGGGAAAAGTTGCGAACGGCTACAGGATAAAGTCAAAGACACTTAATCCATCGCAGATTCGCATTACAGGACCTCATAGCATGATTGACGGCAGGAATATAATCGTTCAAACTGATGAGATTGATATTACGAATGTCTCGCGGAATATAGTTCATTCTGTTCCTGTAAACGTAAAGGGAAAATTGTTGAAGCATGAAAAAATTAACACGACTGTAACTATTGAGGTTGAGGAAGTGCGAAGCACAAAGGTCTTTGCTAATATTCCTGTCGTGCTAAAAAATCTGGATGAGACTCTGGTGGCTTCGGATGTTGCTCCACTTTCCATAGAAATGGAAGGCTCTGTAAATGATTTGGAGAAAGCTCTTCCAAATTCGTTCATACTTTTTGCTGACTGTTCAAAAATCCACAAGGAAGGCACTTATGAGATTGAGCTTTCTCTGCAGGGACCTAGCTCGCTTAATCTTACCGAGCCAATGAAAAAAATATCGGTAACATTTAACCCAAAGCCGATTTTGGACGAAAATAAAGAGAATGAAGAGGTTAAAGAGTGATTTTAGGAATAGGAACTGATATTGCGGAAGTTCCACGCTTTAAAAAGTGGGTTCAGAATCCTGTTCTTATAGACCGATTCTTTAATGAATGCGAGCGCTTCTCTGGAAATCTTGAAAGGGCTTTATCCGCTGCCTGTGAGCATTATGCGGTACGTTTTGCTGCAAAGGAAGCTTTTTCAAAGGCTTTGGGTACAGGTTTTGTCGGGCTTGAGCTGAAGGATTTTGGCATTGTGAAAAATGAAGAAGGAAAACCCGACTTTATTTTTGGAGAAAAGACCCAATGTAAGCTTGATGAGCGGTTTGGAAAAAATGTAAGGGTTCATGTCTCTCTTAGCCATGAAAAATCCTATGCGGTTGCATTTGTTGTGATAGAAAAGTAAGTTGTTGAAATATGGGAGGAGATATCAAAAAATGCTGAGAAAAACTTCTAAAAAAGATTCGGATCCAGATAAAAAGCCCAAGCTTTCATACTGGTCAAAGACAAAATGTAATTGCCCTGTTTGTAATCATTCTTTTGAAAAAGAGGAGATGCTCAGCGGTGGCGGACGAATGAATGCTGGTGATTTGACTGATGAGCTGCATCGCTTGTATCTTCCGTCAAAGACTTTTGGTGATATATATCCACTTATATATTCTGTTGGTGCTTGTCCTTACTGCCATACGGCTTTGTTCTGGAAAGACTTTGAGGAAATCAAAGACAAGCCCACTATCGATATTCTTAGGGATGATGATGAGAACCGCAAGTCTGCTGTAGAGGCTATATTCCCTCATTATAATCTTAAAAAAGAAAGAAATCTTCTTGACGGTGCCGCAATGTATTATCTTGCGTTGCTGTGCTATGAGAAAGTTGCTCCAGGATATTCTCCTACAATAAAGAGGGCTATTATTTCCCTCCGCCTTGCATGGCTTTGCAATCACTTGCACAATACGATTCCGACGTATAACTATGATTATATCGCGAAGATTTTCTATAAAAAGGCTTTGTTCTTTTACGGGCAGACCCTTGAATATGAGACTTCTGGAAAAGAGCCTATAGGAGGTCTTGCAAGTTTTGGACCTGATATTGACAAGAACTACGGCTTTGATGGCATTATCTATCTGAAAGCCCTGCTTGAATACAAATATGGTCAGACTAATGACATGGATTTGCGTTACAAGTGTTTTGACGAGAACAAGCGTTCGATTGCTCGTATCTTTGGTCTTGGAAAATCTTCAAAGGCTAAGCCAGGTCCTCTCCTTGAGAAAGCCCGCAACCTTTATGACCAGCTCGCTCAGGAGCTAAAGAATGCAACAAACCTTGATATTGACCTTTCAGACGATGATGAGTCGGGCGAATAAGCGTAAATGCGAAACATTCTTCTGACCATCTCCTATGACGGAACTGATTTCTGCGGTTGGCAGAGACAGGACTATGCAGACAAGGGTAAGGCTGTCCGTACCGTTCAGGCGGAAGTTGAGGCGGCCTTGCAAAAAATACATAAGCAGCCTGTAAAACTCGTTGGTAGCGGACGTACTGATTCTGGCGTTCATGCGGCAGGGCAGGCTGCAAACTTTTTTTCTCCTATTGATTCTATTCCTGCGGAACGTTATGTTCAGGCTTTGAACGCATTCTTGCCGCCTGACATCCGTGTAAATGCTAGTCGTGCCGTTCCTGATGATTTTAGTGCGAGATTCAGCGCGACAAGCCGTACTTATCGCTATTTTATTCATTGCGGCACAAGCCCGCTTGCAAGCGAGATGCGCTTTGTCTGGCCGATTCATCGCTTTCCCAATATCAGCGTGCTGAATGAGATGGCTTCATGCCTGCGTGGAGAGATTGACTGCGCGACTTTTGCGGCTGCTGGGGACCAAAGCCTTTCGACAAAACGCTACATAGACAATGCGGTGTTTTATCCCGACGGCGAGAAAATAGTGTTTGAGATTACAGCAAATGCGTTTCTCTGGAAAATGGTCAGAAGCATCACGGGCAGCTTAATTTTCTTTGAGAAAAGCGGCAAGGATGCGGATTACTTCCGCAGCGTCCTTGAGTCATGCGACAGAAGCAAGGCTGGTCCTACAGCTCCGCCTACTGGTCTGTTCCTTTGGAACGTAAGTTTCTCTGGCATACGCCGTCATGTATAGGTTTAGCCCCACATTAAGTGCATAATCACGCTTACAGCAATGCCACAGGGTCTACGTCGCATTCCATGTAAACGCTGCTAGGTGCCTTTATCGTCGCAAATATATGGCGTGCAATGAATTGCAAAATGCTTACGTTTGGACCTCGCAATATAATCTGATGCCTGTAATTCATGCTGAGCTTTACAATTGGGCATTCAGACGGTCCTAGCACATCTGTCTGAGCCAATTGCTCAAGCGTAGTGCTGTTTTGATTTTGATTCCGTTTTAGAGCTTCTATTGCTCTTATGGCGATGCTTGTGGCTGCTTGGGAAGCTGTCTCTGCGTCTTTGTCTGCTGGTGCCCTGAATACAATACGTATGAGTCTTGAAAATGGCGGAAAATTCAGCATTTCACGCGTTGCAAGTTCATTCTCATAAAATTTCTGAATATTGCCGTTTACAGCATCTTCAATCGTTTCTTGCTCCGGCATGTAGGTTTGTATAAGAACCCTGCCGTCAGGGAAGAATCGCCCTGCACGTCCCGCAACCTGAGTAATAAGCGAGAATGTACGCTCCGCTGCCCTAAAGTCTGGCATATGAAGCCCTGTATCAGCTAGAACGACGCCGACGAGCTTTAGGTTTGGAAAATTCAGTCCTTTTGCGACCATCTGCGTGCCTAGGAGGATGTCATACTCGCCGTTTTTAAACTGCGTTATTTTTTCTTGCAGCTCACCTTTTTTTGTAAGCGAATCTGTATCGAGCCTTATTACTCGTGCCGCAGGGAATTTGCTGTGCACTTCATTTTCTATGAATTCTGTGCCGAATCCAGAATAGCCTACGTCAAGGGAGCCGCACTTTGGACATTGCTGTGGCGGAACTGTTGACCAACCGCAGTAATGGCATCTGAGTCGCTTTTCGTTTTTGTGGAATGTCATAGAAACTGAGCAGTTCTTGCATTTCAGTTCAAAACCGCAGCTGTGGCATCTGAAAAAGTGCGTGAATCCGCGTCTGTTTAAAAAAAGTATGACTTGCCGTTTTTCTTTTAGAGTCGCGTCTATCTCTTCTTTTAATTCTGGAGATATGCTGCCGTTTTCTGGCGGGGTGTTGCTTAAATCTATCGCCTTTATGAGTGGCATAGCTCCGCCTGCAAGGCGTTTTGTAAGGCTGTGTTTTTTGATTTTCCCCTGGTTCATCATGTTCCATGCTTCAACGCTTGGTGTCGCACTTCCCATCAAAAGTGGAATCTTATGTTTTATGCAGCGGTGCATGGCGACTTGTCTTGCGTGGTAACGGGGTGTGCTGCCGCTTTTATAGGAGCCGTCATGCTCCTCGTCAATTATGACGAGCCCTAAGTCAGGAACGGGAGCAAAAACTGCGCTTCTTGCGCCTACCACAACGCGGGCTTCTTTGTTCAGAATTCTGTTCCACTCGCTAAGCTTTTGGCTTGGTGTAAACCCAGAATGCAGTACGGCGGCAGTTTTCCCGAACCTTGCGATTACTGCTTCCATGACTTGCTGTGTAAGGGAAATTTCAGGCACGAGGTAGATAACGCCTTTGTCTTGCTCCAGAATTTTTTGTGCAGCTTGCAAAAAGACCTCAGTCTTTCCGCTGCCTGTAGGTCCATAAAGATAGTGAAAAATGGAGCTTTTGTCAGAAACTATTTCGTCAACAGCTTTTTTCTGTTCGTCGCTAAGATTGTTCTGCGGCGTTGCGTCAATGTCGTCAGAAAAACCTAGCCCGCCTGTCCCAGACTCTCGCTTTCCGCCTGGCAGCATTGATGAAATTGCCTCTCCGAGCGTGCAGAGATAATAATTTGAAAGCCAGCGGGCTGTTTCGAGAATATCCTCGTTGAAGACTGGTTTTGAGTCGATTATCTTTGTGATAGGGCGGATTTTGCTTGGGTCAAAGCCGAGGTTTTCTGGCAAGGTGTCCGATTCCCCGACTATAAATCCTCTCATCTGCCTGTTACCGAATTTTACGTCTGCCCTGAATCCAATCAGAGATGATGCGGGCGAATCCTCCCTGTTGAGATAGGTGAACGACTGGTTCAGAGGAACATTAAGAACAATTTCCAGATATTTTGACATTTTACTTTGCGTAGTTTGGGTCTATTTCAAGGAGCTTTGCCCTGAATATCTTTAAGTCTTCCCATGCCGTGCGCTTATTTTCAGGGGCTCTGAGCAATGCGCTCGGATGATACGTCGTTAGCAGAGGAATTCCTTTGTAATCCATAATTTTACCGTGAAGCTTTAAAACTCCTGCTTGTGTATGCAGAAGGTTCTTTACGGCAACGCTGCCAGCCGCAAGAATAGCCTTTGGCTTTAGAGCTGCAATCTGTGCGTCCAAGAAAGAGCGGCAAGCATCAGCCTCTTCTGGAAAAGGGTTGCGGTTCATAGGCGGGCGGCATTTTACTATGTTCGCTATATATGTGTTTTTTGCCCTTGAAAGCTGGATTGCGGCAAGCATTTTGTCAAGAAGCTGCCCGGCCGGTCCTACAAAAGGAAGACCTTGCTTGTCCTCTTCTTCTCCCGGTCCCTCGCCGATGACAAGCACAAAAGGGTTCGGAACGCCCATGCCAGGCACGACGTTTAGCCGTGTTTTGCTTAGTACGCACCTGTTGCAAGCGGCTATTTTCTTTGCGATTGAATCTAATGTTGCTGAACCGCTCGCTGCACTTTCGTTGTTTGCAGACTGCATTTCTGCAGGTGTTCCGCCAGCGGTCTCTGTCATTTTTTGCTCGGAACTTTCTGTTAGGATGTCGTCCTCAAAATTCGGCATTTCTGATGGAAAAGACGGTGACGAAAAACCGTATAGCGCATCAGAGGCTGTTTTTAAAAGCGAATAAACAGCATATTTTTCTTCTTTTTTCATCATAAACATTCTAACGTATTTTCATAAAATTGAATATCCTATAAAATGAAAAGTTGCTATGCGTATTGCAATGTTTTCTGATGCATATTTTCCACGTATAAACGGTGTCTCAGTTTCTGTCAAATCCTATGCGGATGAGCTGACAAAACTTGGACATGAAGTATGTGTCATTTGCCTTGAATATACTGAAGAACAGCAGAGAAGCTCTCTTTTTGATGAGAAATCAAGCGACAAGAAATCTCCGTTCAAGATTATAAGAATTCCGTCTGCTGGTTTATTTTTCTCTAAGGAAGACAGGTTCATGCGTTTTGACAAGTGGCGGCTTATAAAAAAACACATGGATGTTTTTAAGCCTGATGTCATACATATAAACTCTGAGTGGACTATAGGCTATTTTGGTGCTATTTATGCCCATCATAGGCGAATTCCGTTGGTTTTTACATTTCATACGATGTGGGAAGATTATCTTTCCAATTACGTTTCGTTTTTGCCAGAATTCAGCCTTAGAAAAATAGGAAAAAGTGTCGTAAAATTCTACCTTAAGCGGGCGGATGTAATAATTGCCCCGACCCCTCGTATTTCTTCCGTTGTGCATCATTATGGAATTGAAAAACAGGCAGAAATCTTGCCTACAGGAATTCCTGACAGCAAGCTCGCTTATAATTCAAAGCGGGCAAAACGTATAAATACGGCACTTTTCAGTAAATTCCCTGAGCTAAAAGGAAAAAGAATCCTTTTGTTTGTGGGGCGTATTGTAAAAGAGAAGAATTTGTCGTTTTTGTATGATGTTCTTGAGAAAGTTCAGAAATCCGTGCCGAATACGGCTCTTCTTTTTGTTGGAGGCGGTCCTTATCTTGAGGAGCTTCAGGAATTGTCCTGCAAGATGGGGCTGTCTTCATCCGTCTTTTTTACGGGCTATATGCAGGGTAAAGATTTGGTCTACTTCTACCGCCTTGCAGATGTTTTTGTGTTCCCAAGCAAAACAGATACGCAGGGCCTTGTTACAATCGAGGCAATGCTTTGCGGACTTCCAGCCGTCGCAATAGGCGAGATGGGCACTATTGACGTTATGCAGGGAGACCACGGTGGATTCATGGTTGATGACAGCGTTGAGCATTTTTCTGATAAAGTTTGCGAGCTGCTCCTTGATGAGAATCTTCATGCTAAGAAATCTGCCGAGGCGAAAGAGTGGGGCAAGCAGTGGAAGATTTCAAAACTTACCCCGAATCTTGTCAAATGCTATGAAAAGGCTGTTAATATAAGAATTTCAAAGAATAAGGAATATAATTATGCCAATAACTAAGAATGTGTTTGGAAAAACTCGAATGAGAGCTAATCTTTTGGTGGCGTTTTTCTTGATGTTTTTTTCTTTTTCAGTTTTTCCTGTAAAATTTGCACGTACTGCCCGCGGTGCGCAAGAGCTTGTTCCTGCTGGTCACTGGGTTTATGATGCGATTACTGCGATAAGCCTAGAGAGTGGCATTGTCAATTTTGCTGACTGTGCTCCATTGTCAATACAGGAAATAAAGATTTATCTTGCAGAGATTGACTACGATTCTCTTAGCGAGGCTGGTCAGTCCCAGTATGACAGGATTTTTGACTATTTTAACGAGCGGACGTTCGCCTTTGAGTCAGGCTTGCTCTCGCTTGGTTTGGAGCCTTCCCTTAATTTGTCTGGATTTTATAAGACCAACGATGACATAGGCTGGCTCTATGACCGCTATGAACGTAAGCCTGCCCTTGATGTGCCTGTCACATTCTCGGTTGGTGATTATCTTACTATGAGCATGGATAACTTTCTTGGCGAGAACAAGGGTGCTTCTCTCAAAAATGATGTTTATTCAAATGTGCCCCTTGATGCTAATGATATAGATATTAACTTCCCTGATACTGGATATTTCAGTACTGGCTATATGTTTACGGACACAACTGGAATCGGTTTCCAGCTTGGTCGGGGCTCTCAGTCGATTGGACGCACCCTTTCTGGTTCAATGATTTGGTCCGAATACCTTACAGGCGTGTCTTACGGTCAGTTTGAGTTTTACGCGCCTAGTCTAAAATATACTGGTCGTGTCTCTCAGTTCAACGTAGATAAGTATATGTATACTCATCAGATTGACGTAAGATTGTTCAAGAAACTAAAAGTTTCCTTTGTGGAGGGACTTCTTGTTTATGCTCCTATGGAACTGCGCTATATGAACCCATGGACGATTTTCCACGGCTTTGCGGCTTGGCGTGAATATGAGCCTGAAGAGCGGGACCCAGAATCGCATACATGCGACTATTTTGGCGTGTCAATGCAGTTTACTCCGTTCAAGACAACTCGTTTTTACGGCTTGTTCGCCATGACTCAGTACCAGACACCTTATGAGAAAAGCAACTGGAAGGAAGATGTTACTCCTAACGGACTTGGTGCGCAGGGTGGTATGGAGAGCTACATTCCTGCTGGCAAGGGATACTTTCACTTTGCGTTTGAGGGATCTTGGGCACAGCCTTATCTTTACATAAAAGAAAGCCCTAACTGGTCTATGGTTCGTACTTACAGCGAGAACATGGGCAAAAAATCGATTTTCTATGAGTGGATTGGTTCTCCTTTTGGCCCGGACACAGTTTCGGGCGAGGTTACGGCTGGTTATGAGAAGCCTGGCAAGTATTCGCTTGACTTGACTTATCTTTTTATGGCAAGGGGCGAATTCTCTGGTAACTCGGTCTTTGATGCCATGAAACATTCTGATGGTCGTAACCTTTGGGGCGGACAACGTACTTACTTTGACGTGTCAGAGGTTGACCCAAACAACACGTATCTGTCTCAGTGGGCATATCCAAACACTTCTTATAACGACGGAAAAAAATTGCAGAACCTTACATCTCCGTCTGGACGTCCGGAATTTGTTAGCCGCTGGTCATTGCGTGGAACGATTCAGCCTGCGAACTGGCTTAAAATTACAGCTCAGCCTGGATATGTCTATATATACAATAGTGATCACGTGCATAGAAAAGTTGAGAAGGGCTTTGAGATTGCCCTTGCAATAGAGATTGCTTTTACAAAATTCTAGTAATTTAATCAGGAGATTTGTTTTATGATGAAAAAAGTAATATTTGCTTTTGCAGCCGCCGTTTTAGGGGGACTTTTGTCCGCACAGGTGTCTGTAAATCCTAATGATGTTTTCTACAAAGAGGCTCAGGGGTGGGAGCTAAAAGGTTATACATCCGATTTGCCTATGCTGCGTCCGTATCCTGCAAACAAGATTGAGGAAATCTTGAGTGACGTAATTGAGAACGGCGGAGAGCGTGATTCAGAGCTCGCAAGACAGGAATATGAGCGAATTTTCTCAAAAAAATATACTGTCAGGGCACAGGCTGATTTTACTGCAAAACGCAGCGAAAAACGCATGAAAGACGAGGATGATAAAACCGTAAAAAAGACTTCTACTAGCAAAAATGTGACAGGAGAGTTCGCAATCGGCGGAGACATTTCGTTTCATCCTCTTGTAAGCTTTGGTTATGATTTTGGCTGGTATGCCGAGAAAAACGACTTTGATGAATATGCACCTTATGCTACTAACAAAATGGCTGACTCAATCTTTGACCCGTCAGAGCTTGGTCCATTGGATTTGTACCTTGACTGGAACACAAATGTCTCTGTTGGTACAACTTCTTTGTATGGTACAGCTGGCGTTAACAGGGTTGGTTTTGGTCCTTTTATAGGCGACGGGCTTGCTCTTAATGACACTTGCTTTCATTCTGCTAACCTTGCGTTCAATGTGCAGAAAGGCAAGTGGGCGTTTGCCTCAGTTTATGAAATTATCGGCTCAACGCACAATATCAAAGATATAGACAGCGACTGGCTCTCAGGTAACAAATTCCTTGCGTTCCATGCCCTTAAATACAATTTCTCAAAGCATTTCGCTCTTACATACTATGAGAACATTGTTTGGGGACCTCATGCAAACATTGCGTATTTGTTCCCTGCTCCTTACATGACAATTCAGAATATTGGTGGTGCAAATGACAACTTGCAGATGGGCGTTTTGTTTGAGGTAAAGCCGTTCAGTAACTTTAACTGGGCAACAGACCTGTTCATTGACGATATGGAAGTAAACGAAGTGTTCAAGGGAAATTTTGACACGAAACTTCGTTTTGCAGCACAGACTGGCTTTATTTTTACTCCTCCAGAATCTGCTTGCAGAGAGGTTTCACTGAACTATACAGTCGTAATGCCTTATACTTATGCTCATTGGGAGTATGACGATTCCCGCTCTGCCTCTATCAGTGGTACTTCTTGGAACTACCAGAACTATACCAATGGAGGAATCAACATTGGCTCTGCCCTTGAGCCTAACTCTGATAAGGTTTCTTTGAACGTGAGTTTCCGCCCCGTGCATAGTCTCCAGATTGGATTCAACTCGTCATTCATTCGCCACGCTAATTCCGCAGAAGCCTTCGATGATACAGATGCAGCACGCTATATGCTTGCTAAGGCAGGAACTTACGTTACGGACGGTTCTTTGTATATGCACCAGATGTTGAGCAAACCTGATTCTTCTCATGGAGAAAAGGTTAATGCTGCTTGGAAAAAGCTTGGATTTATGACGAGCGATCACAAAATGTATGTCTGCCAGCTAGGTCTTTCTGGTGAGTATGCACTTCCAAAAACAAAGGTTGGACAGCTTTCTCTTAAAGCTGGCTATACTTTTGAGTACATCCATAACTATGGTGTTAACACAAGTATCTACAAGGGTGGTACGAATTTGGTAGCTCCTACAATGAATGCTGACGGAACATGGAATTCTGGCAACTCTGCTGACACGAACGTTTACAGAACCGTTGACGAGTGTTACAGCACGCCTTATTACAAGGATGCGGTTGAGGCTGCAAAAAAAGCTTGGGTAGATGCCCTTTATGACCGTGTCAACCACTATTTTACAGTAGGCGTAAAATACACTTATTAGATATAATTTAAGTCTGCTTCAAAAATTTGTTGATATTTGAAAGCGGACTTTCTAAATGCCATTTGGGGGTAAAACAAAAATGGAAAAATTTTTTAAATTGCGTGAACGGGGAACAACCGTCAGCAGGGAAGTCGTTGCAGGAATCACAACATTCCTCGCAATGTCGTATATCCTTGCCCTTAATCCTAGTATCCTTGCAGACTCAGGTCTTGCATGGGGCAGCGTATTTACGGCAACAGCTATCTCATCAGCAGTTGCAACGCTTGTTATGGCGTTCTGTGCAAATTTGCCAGTTGCCTTGGCTCCTGGTCTTGGTCTCAACGCATTTTTCACTTATACAGTCGTTCTTCAGATGGGCTGCACACCGCAGCTTGCTCTTACGGCTGTTCTCGTTGAAGGTATCGTATTCATTTTCCTTTCGCTCGCAGGTATCAGGGAAGCTATAATTCGTTCAATTCCTGTAAGCCTTCGTAAAGCAGTTGCTGTAGGTATCGGTCTTTTTATCACTCTTATCGGTCTTGCTAATGCAGGCATCGTTGGAACTGATACTGGTACTCTGATTGGATTTGAGCACTTTAATATGGCTCATGCCTCTGCCCTTGTTGCAGTAATTGGATTTATCATTACAATCGTGCTCTTTATGCTCCGTGTTCCTGGTGCAATTCTTATTGGTATTGCCCTTACGACTATAATCGGCATCCCATTCGGAGTTACAAAGCTTCCTGTTACAGATGGAAAGGCATTCAGCCCAGTTGCTTTGCCTTCAGCACCATATTTCATGCCTTTTGACTTCAAAGGTATGCTTTTTGACTCTAACGGTGCGTTCTCTCTTGTAGTGCTCGGTAAATTCTTTGTGATTTTCTTCACGTTCTTCTTTACTGATATGTTCGATACATTGGGAACATTGCTCGGTATTGCAGAGCAGGGAAACCTCAAGGACAAGGACGGAAATATTGTCAACGCAAAGGGAGCTTTGCTTTCTGATGCTGTTGGAACTGTTGTTGGTGCTTGTCTTGGAACTTCGACTGTAACAAGCTTTGTTGAGTCTACTTCTGGCGTTGCGGCAGGCGGTCGTACAGGTCTTTCTTCCGTTGTAACGGCAATTTTCTTTGCACTTGCCTTGTTCTTGAGCCCATTGTTTGCAATCGTACCAGCTGCTGCGACTGCACCAGCGCTCATTTTCGTAGGCTTCCTTATGATGAAGTCAATAACTACTATTGATTTTTCTGATGCTTCAGAGGGAATTCCAGCATTCCTTACTATTATTGTAATGCCGTTCTCTTACTCAATTTCTGCCGGTATTTCATGGGGAATTATCTCTTATGTACTGTGCAAAGTTGTCGCAAAGAAAACTCGCGATATCCCTACTGTAACATGGGTACTAGCCTTGATTTTCATTGCAAACATCGTATTTGAGACATTGAAATAACGGAGTTGTTGTTCGGAAACTGCGGTCATTAAGATCTGCGGTTTCCGTACAAATCTAATCCTAT
>CADCRJ010000010.1 GCA_902803735.1 uncultured Spirochaetaceae bacterium | reverse complement strand
TTGCAAAACGCATGGAGCTTGGTGCTGTAATTGCGGCTGCTCCAGCTGACATGGTTATGCGAGAAGAGCCAGAGGCTGGCGACATCATCATTTTGCTTGGCGGTGGTACAGGCCGAGATGGCGTTGGTGGTGCTACAGGTTCATCTAAGGTTCATACAGAAAAATCAGTTACAACGGCTGCCGCAGAGGTTCAGAAGGGTAATGCCGTTGAGGAACGAAAGATTCAGCGTCTGTTCAGAAATCCTGCTGTAAGCAAGATTATTCGTCGCTGCAATGACTTTGGTGCTGGTGGTGTGTCCGTAGCAGTAGGCGAGCTGGCTCCTGGTCTTGATATTAACCTTGATGCTGTTCCTAAAAAATACGAGGGCTTGAACGGTACGGAGCTTGCTATTTCTGAAAGCCAGGAACGCATGGCTGTAGTCGTTCGCAAGGGCGATGTTGATGCTTTCATTGCTGCTGCAAATGCCGAGAACTTGAATGCAGTAGTTGTTGCTACTGTAACTGATACAAACAAGCTTGTTATGAAATGGCGTGGAAAGGTTATCGTAAACCTTGACCGCTCATTCCTTGATTCTGCTGGTGCAGAGCATGAGGCAAAAGCTGTTATCGAAGCTCCTGCAGAACCAAAGGAAAGTCCTCTTGTACAGCCACTGGCTGCTGTCGCAGAAAAGCTCGGCGATTGTGCGAGCGCGACTGGTGATTCAGCGGCTTACATTCCTACAGGAACTCAGATTTACGATGCGTTTGTTGCAAATATGCAGGATTTGGCTTGCTGTTCTCAGAGAGGTCTTTGTGAGCGATTTGACGGTTCTATTGGCTCTTCAACGGTTTTGTTCCCGTATGGTGGTAAGTATCAGGGAACTCCTGAAGCTGGTATGGCTGCAAAAATCCCTGTTCTCTCACCAAGAGAGACTTCTACTGTAAGTCTGATGAGCTACGGTTTTGACCCTCGCGTTGCTGAATGGTCTCCATGGCATGGTGCACAGACAGCCGTTCTTGCTTCTCTTGCAAAAATTACTGCAATTGGTGGAAAGGCAACAACTTGCCGTATGTCTTATCAGGAATTCTTTGGTCGTGCCGTTGACGAGAAAACTTGGGGTTATCCGACAGCCGCTTTGCTCGGTTCCGTTGATGCTCAGAACGCAATGGGCTGTGCGAGCATTGGTGGTAAGGACTCTATGAGCGGAACTTTTGAGAATCTCAATGTTCCTCATACCCTTGTTTCTTTTGCCGTTACGCATGATGAGGCTCAGAACGTTCAGTCTGGCTCATTCAAGAAGGGTGGCGACTATCTGTATCTTGTTACAGTTCCTTATAATGATGCTCTTGCACCTGACTGGGAGACTTTCAAGAAGAACTCTGATGCTCTTTACGAACTGAATAAATCTGGAAAAATAAAAGCTATGTACCCTGTAGGAGCTGGTGGTATTTCAGAAGCTGTTACAAAAATGGCTTTTGGAAACAGAATCGGATGCCAGCTTACGGCAATTCCTTCAAGTGCGACAGCCTTGGGATTCCATAGAAACGTAAACAATACAATCGCAGATTTGTTCACGCCTCTCTACGGTTCAATTATCGTCGAGACAGAGGATGCTCATTTTGAGAATAATCAGGGATTCGTAAACACTACGGTATTGCGCATTGGTACTACCCAAAAAGACCCAGTGATTGCTGTCTCTATGTCTGGATTAAATCCTCTGCCGTTTACAGAGATTCCTCTTTCAGTACTATATGAAGCTTGGGAAGGAAAACTTGCGAAGGTATTCCCTCCAATGTCTGGAGCTGCAATTGAGAAATCCCTGCCTGACTTTGCTAAGAGCGAGCATCCGTCATTGGAAACTGCAAGAACTTCTTTTGCTCCGTCAGCAGCAAAGGCAAAGCCTCGCGTAATTATCCCTGTATTCCCTGGCACAAACTGTGAGTATGATATGGCTCGTGCATTCAACTTGAATGGAGCTGATTCAAAAATCTTTGTTTTCAGAAATAGAACTCCGGCTGATTTGGAAGAATCCCTCTCAGCTTTGCAGAAAGAGATTGACGAGGCTCAGATTCTTGCTCTCGCAGGTGGATTCAGCGCAGGTGACGAACCTGACGGCTCTGGCAAGTTCATAGCTAACGTTATCCGTGAGCAGAGAATCGCTGACGCAGTGATGGCTCTCCTTGAGAATCGCAAGGGACTTGTACTTGGTATCTGTAACGGATTCCAGGCTTTGATAAAGACAGGTCTTGTTCCTTATGGAAAAATCATGGCTCCAAGTGCAGAAATGCCTACACTCACATATAACACAATTCATCGCCATATTAGCCGTGTTGTTCGTACACGCATGGTAAGTGCTACAAGCCCATGGGCATTGGATTCTACAGTTCTTGACAAGAGACCGCACTATGTTCCTGTAAGCCATGGCGAAGGAAGGATTATTATCTCTGATTCACTTGCAAAAGAACTTTTTGCAAACGGACAGATATACAGCCAGTACTGTGACGAAAACGGCGTACCTGTTATGACTGAGCCAGACAATCCAAACGGTTCTGCATTCGCAATTGAAGGCATGACAAGCCCTGACGGTCATGTTCTTGGCAAGATGGGACATAGTGAGCGTACCGTTGGTAATGGAGCAGGAGGTTCTAGCATAGACCTTATCAAGAACATTGCAGGAAATCCTGAGACAGAGCCTAGTGGAAACAGCTGTCAGAACCTGTTCGCTGCTGGTGTACGCTATTTTGCGTAATAATTTAGGTGGAATCTCTGAAAACTTAAAATTTGGACGTTTTTAGAGCTTCCATTTACTAAGGAATTTATATGAAGAAATTTATGATTTTTGTTGCGGCTGCAATTACATTGCTTTTGGCAGCTTGCAAACCTGTTGACGCAGACAAAGATTCTAATCTAGAGATTGTTCCGCCAACAGGATGGATTGACAATCTTGAGCACGGCAAAAAACTTGCAAAAGCTTTTGACAAGGATATTCTCCTGTATTTTTCTGCCGTTGAGCAGGATGAGATTAGTTCTCGTTTGAATGAGAACGCATTTATGCAGGTTGATTTTATCAACACTTTGCTGAATGATTTTATCTTGGTAAACCTTGATTTTTCAGAAAAATTGTTTGAGGCTGCAAAAGCTGCTCCTGATGCTTCAGAAGAAGAGCAGGCTGCTGCAAAGGCTTTGAGCGCAAAACTTGATAAAAATATAAGGCTTGCACGTCTTTATTCAATAAATGGAACTCCTACGTTCTTTATCCTTTCTAAAGAAGGATATGTCGTAAAGTCTTTCAATTTCTTTGAGATGAGACCTGATTTCAATCCGTATGCACCAGAAGCTCAGAATGCAAAGGTTGATGACATTATAAGGATTCTTTCTAAAGAAGAAATTTTGGCTCAGATTGAGGCAGCAAAAACTGACGTGGCGGATTTTAACGCAAAGGTTGCTAAAGCTTGGAACGGAACAAAGGATGAGCGTATTGAAGCAATAAACGCAATCTTTGATTCCGCAGACTTCCAGCATCAGTATTTCTTGACTGACTTGAGCAAAGCCCTTGTAAAGCTTGATAAGGACAATGCGTCAAATACAGTCGGCAAGCATCTTATTGCTATTGCGAACGCAGAGACAATCGATGCCCTTCTTGCGGAAGATTTTGTTGCTGCAAGTAAAATCTCTGCAAAAGTTGCGAAAAACAAGTTCCTTACTCCTGACGAAAAGCAGCTCCAGTATTATTCTGCGGGCTATATGCTCACGCAGTCAGGCTCAACGGACTATCCTGCAATCAAAAAATACTTTGTGGCTGCTTATGACGCAAATCCAGAAAGCGAAAATGCAGAGCAGATAAAATCATTGATTGCAAAAATTGATGAAAAAATACAGGAAGCTTCAGCACCAAAAAATAAGGCTCCTGCAAGCTCAGCTGCTGAGCCTGAAGAGCCTGCGGCTACAGTAGAGCCACAGCCTGCTGAACCACAAGCTAAGGAATAGAATGCCGCTTGCCGTTCTTCTTTTATCTGCGACTTGTTGTGTAACGCTCTCGTTGCTTTTTAGTGCCAGCGAGAGTGCCTTTTTAGGGCTGAACAGGTTGCGAGTGCATTTTTTAAGGCAGAAAGGCGATAAACGGGCAATCCGTGCAGGGAAGCTCCTTGAAAAAAAAGAGGAGCTTCTCAATATGCTTCTTGTGGGCAACGAAATAGTAAATGTCGTCCTGTCTATAATACTTACATCTGTTTTTCTCAAATTATTTGGAAAAAAAGGTCTCGGAATCGCTACGGGTATCTCTACCGTACTTTTGCTCGTATTTGGAGAAATTACCCCAAAATGTGTTACGACACGGCATCCCGAATCTTGTGCCTTTGCACTTTCTTCGTTCGTTACGTTTTTTTTCTTTCTTCTGAGACCTTTTGTAATCTTCTTTACTTTTATCTCTCGCTCGGTTCTTGGACTTTTCGGGATTAATACCCAAAAAAAGAAGGTTTTGTTTACAGAGGACGATATAAAGACTTTTATTGATGTTGGCGGCGAGGAAGGCATCCTAAAAACAGGCGAGAAAAAAATGATGCGCAGGGTCTTTAAGTTTACGGACCTTGCCGCTGTTGATATTATGGTTCCTCGCAGGCAAATAGTGGGAATCAATCCAGACATTTCATTCAGGGACATTATTATGATTTCTGAGCGGAGAAGACTTTCCCGCTTTCCTGTGTACAAAAAGAATCTGGACAATATTATTGGTGTTTTGTATGTAAAGGATTTGCTTTTTTACAAAGGAACTAGAGAGGACTTTAGGGTTGAGTCGGTAATGCGTAAGCCTCTCTTTATCCCAGGTTCTACAAAAATGTCCCAGATTCAGCAGATGCTTCGTGATGAAAAGCAGAACTTTGCGATTGTCATTGACGAGTATTCTGGTACAGACGGAATTCTTACCAGCGAGGACATTGCAAGAGAGATTTTTGGTGGCATTGCCGATGATTTTG
>CADCRJ010000009.1 GCA_902803735.1 uncultured Spirochaetaceae bacterium | reverse complement strand
GGAATTCGGTATCAATATCGTCAATTTTCAGAAACGCACGTGCAAGCTTAAGCTGGTTAAAAACCTCCGCATCGGCATTTTTCTTATCGCCAGCATTCGCCGCATCATTCTGAAACTGAAAATTACCTTTTCTACCCAAATATTCAATAACAGAACTAATATCCTGCTTCAAGACCATTAGTTCGACCAAACGCATTGGAGTTGTTCTTGCCATAATTATTACCTTGATGCAATAGATTTTTCAATTCCAGCTACATCCATCATTTTGTCAGATTCAACATCAAGACGCAGCCCTTCCGCCACAGTCCGAATACAGTCAAGCTCATTTTGCTTGATTTTGAACCAAGCAACAAGACTCATGACGCTCATCGGATTCTTATGAAACAATCGCATAAAATGCGATACAATTTCTCGGTTAAAGGATTTTTCAACCCATGTAGGATCCAATTCCCAAATAACACCTTCCTCGTGAGGATTTAAATGCTGTGAGTATTTCCAATCCTTCCAGGCATCCCATGAGTCAACCTCTTTATCAAGGATCTTCAAAGCCTCACCAGCAAAATTATCACGTTTCGTATGTTTTTCAGAAGCAAAGGCAAGTTTTTCAACAATATCCTCACCCTTCATTTTGTAAAACACTTTCAAACGCAATACCCACAAGATATTTCTGACAGAAATTTCTTTACCAACCACAGTCTCAGCAATTTTTCTATCATCAGCAGAAAGGCGTGAAACAGCATTCCAAAGTTCATGGATATACTGAGCATCAAGCCTCGTATCAAAATTTTGCTGCTCTGTAATTGCAGGTACTTTATTATACCATGAAACTGGAGAATTCTCAGTAATTTTTTGAATATTTGGCCATGCTTTATAATTCAAAACGGAAAAATCCTGTACATCGGCAATAACAGGTATATTCTTCTCACCCAAGCTAAGGGCTGTTCCTATTTCCTTTAAATTATCGTAATCATAAAAACGCAAAAGTGCGATGAGAATAGGAGACGGATGAGAATAGTTTTTTATAAGAGAAATATAATCAGATAAGAATTGACGCTCAGCCCTATTCTCGACTTCCTTGGCAAGAAGGACCTCCGGAATAGCAGGAACTGCATCGTCAAAAAGCAGCGTATATAACTCACGCAACGATTTTACAGAAAAAAGCTTAGTGGCTCTCGTTCCAACAAAAGATTTTGCAAGCATTCCACCTGCTTTTGCATAAACATAAGCTGAAGCTGCAGAACGATCCATACACCACCGCCTTAAGCAAACAATATATTATCTAATAACTCAGAAAAAGCAGGCAGATGCTTTTCAGAAACAACGATACGCTGTTTATATTCAGAAACAGCTTGCTCATATTTTGCCGCTATCTCAGAAGATTTTTTTGCAAACAAATCTTCCTGCTCAGCGACAAGTTTCTCGTAACGCTCTTTGTACATAGATTCCGCTTGGATTTTAGCCGCATTTATACGTTTATCAGCTTCAATCTGGGCATCTTGTATAAGAGCCGCTGCATTCTGTTCAACTTCCAAAAGGTGGTTAATTACACCAACTTCTTGTTCTGCCATACTTACCTCTCAATATATTATGCTGACAACGACTCTTCAGCACTGCACAACAAATTATATGCATCTGAAGATGTCTCACATCTAACCATTTTATCAACAAAACCAGGTATTTGCAAAACATTTGCAAGCTGTTTTAATACTTGGATATGCTGTTCAGTCTCACCTTGGATTCCTATCAACATAAAAACCAAATGAACGGGAGCTTTATCAAGGGCATCGTAATCAATTCCGTTGCGGCTGATTCCGATTGCACCAATCGTCTTGTTCATACTAGAAATCAAAGCATGTGGAACAGCAACGCTGTGCATAATTCCTGTAGACATTTTTGCTTCACGCTCGTTAAGACTTTGAACAGCTTCACCTCTGTCCATTTCTGGACAGACGCTATGGATTGTCTCCACCAACTCTTCAAAAAGCTCATCTTTTTCAGTACTTTCGAGATTTACTACGATTGTATCCTTTGAAAAGATTTGTCCAAGTACCATAGAGACCCTCTTTTATTTTTATTCAGAAACGTCAGAAGCTTCTGTCTCAGCATTCAAGTTTTCAGGTTCTGCTATCACAGCTGGCTCCGCAGGTTCAGTTGTCTGGCTTTTTTTCCACCAATCTCCTGATTCAGCAGGAACAACTGTATCTGGGGCAAGACCATTCTCAACAGCAGCCGCAGAAATATCATTCTTCACACTTGATTTTTTATTTAAGAAAGCAAGCATAAATGCAGATACAAAGAAAAGAACAACAAAAACAATCGTAACTTTTGTAAGAACTGAAGCTGAGTGCGAACCGAATGCTACTGAATTACCACCACCGAGCATACCGCCCATACCGCTGTTCTCCTGATCCTGCACAAGCACAAGAAGTACACTAAGAACACAAATAATGATAAAAGCAATCAATAGAACTACACTAATAGGACCCATATTTTTCTCCAAATTTTCTACATAGGAAGATTTTAGATAACAATATTATACTTATATTTATTAGAAGTCAAGAAAACAGCTTGATTACTTAATATAAAAAACGGCACAGCTCAAAATTGACTGTGCCGTATAAATCAACTATGCAAAAGCATAATTATTTTGTTTCAAGAACAGCGATTCCTGGGAGTGTTTTTCCTTCGAGAAATTCGAGGGAAGCTCCACCACCTGTTGAAACGTGGCTCATTTTTGAAGCAAGGTTGAATTTGTTAACAGCAGCAACTGAGTCACCACCACCAACAACTGTCATAGCTCCACGGCCAGTAGCATCAGCAACAAGCTGAGCAACTGTAGCAGTTCCCTTTGCAAAAGCATCGAATTCAAATACGCCTACAGGTCCGTTCCATACAACTGATTTTGCTGTAGAGAGAACTTCTTTGTAAAGCTCGATTGTTTTTGGACCAACATCCATTGCCATGAGGTTGTCAGGAATATCTACGCCGTCAACAGCAACAGGAGTAGCGTTTGCATCGAACTTGTCTGCTGCAACGTGGTCAACTGGGAGAACAATTTTAACGCCCTTAGCAGCTGCGTCAGCAATAAGTTTTTTAGCTGTATCAATAAAATCATCCTCAACCAAAGAGATTCCAACTTTGTGTCCCTGTGCTTTGAGGAATGTGTAAGCCATACCACCACCGATTACAAGTGCGCTTGCATTTTTGAGCAAAGACTCAAGAACAGCGATTTTTGAAGAAACTTTTGCACCACCGATGATAGCAACCTGTGGTTTTGGTGGGTTCTCAACCATTGGCTGAATGTATTTAACTTCTTTCTCCATCAAGAATCCGCCAACTTTTACATTAACGAATTTTGCGATTGAAGCTGTAGAAGCCTGGTCGCGGTGAGCTGTACCGAACGCATCGTTTACATAGATGTCGCCGTAAGAAGCAAGCTCTTTAGCCATTACATCACGCTCTGCAGCGTCTTTTGAAGTCTCTTCTTTGTGGAAGCGTGTATTCTCAAGCATTGCAACGCCACCCTCTGGGAGAGCGTCGATAGCTGCCTTCTGTCCGAGTGCATCTGGAAGGAATGTTACTGGTGAGCCGAGTTTTGAAGCAAAATACTCAACAACTGGCTTCATTCTGTTCTTTCCATTGATGAATTTTTCTGAATCAGCGTCTGTCCATGTTTTTCCAGCTTTTTCAGCTTTTTCCTGAGCCTTTTTAACGTCTTTTTTCGGGTCGCCCAAGTGGCTCATAAGAACAAGGCTTCTTGGCTTCTGCTCGATGATGTATTTGATTGTTGGGAGAGCTGCCATAATACGGGTGTCGTCCTGAACAACTCCGTCTTTCATAGGAACGTTGAAATCAACGCGCATGATAATGCGTTTGCCTTTAAGATCTACATCTTTTACTGTTTTAATCATTTTTCAGATTCCTCCAAAGAAAATCTTTAATAATTGATGTCTAAAATATACCTTAATCCAGAATCAAAGTAAAGGCAATGAAATTTGCACTTTTCCGCACTTTTATTTTATATGATTTATATACTCACTGAATTCCAAGGCTGATACAGGCTTTTCGCCGTTAAAATTAACGCCATCCTCAAGGCTCATAAATTCATTCTCAACGCAGCCTAGAACAGCGTCAAAATCATCGCTCGCTACGTCAAGGTCTTTAACAGGGGACTTGCGGTTCTGACTTCTAAAACGCGTTGAATACTTGTTTATAGCAGCAGAGGACTTTTTCTTGGAATTATACAAATTCCACAAAAAGCGTGCGCTTATGTATTTTGTAACAATATCATTTTCTACAACAGCATTCTCGCTACTTGGTGGCTGAGACACAGGATTCAAGAGTCCTGCAGCAACAAGCTTTGCAAACAATTCCTTATCAGACAAAGGTTTGCCCGATGTATAATTGTACAGCAAATCTGTAGTTGACCTTGTAATAGCAAGCATCTGAAGCACAGAGATTTTTTTAAGAATCAGCAAATTCCCAGAAGCTTGGCTTTCGCTCAGATTTCTTAGACCCCAAGCAGAATCTCGCACTTCGACGTAAGCTGATTTGTAGAAAGAATCAAGCGCAAGAAAAGCCTCGTCAAATTTAGCAACTGACTCAAGGTACTTTTTGGCCTTATAGAGATCCACAGCCGAATCAAGCGTCAACAAAGCATTGTCACCTGTAACATCATCGGACTGGAGCCCCAGCCTTCTAGCAAGGATAATGGAATGTGCATCGCCTTTGTAAGCTGCGACAGACTCCTGATACAGGGTCTCCGCCTTTGAGTTTTTGCCCAAAAGCAGATACGCCCTACCCTCCAATGCAAGGAGACGAGCAAGCGAAGCCCTCTGAACAGATGGGTCATTCGCATAAACAGAAATCTCCGCAATAAATTTCTCAATAGCAGCAGTATCTACAGTACCACCAGCAGACATTAGGGAATCAGCATCGAAACGAGCAAGCCTGTTCTCATAAGACATGACTTCCTCCGAATACGACGATTTATCCACAGAAATATCCTGTTGCAAGGTGGTACAACCAGAGAAAACAATTGCATACAAACTCACAGCAAACAAAAAAAAGCGTAAGTTTTTAGTGTTAAAAAAATTAAGATGCTCCATATTTATATTTTAATACAAAAGTCGCATCATCGCAAATTCCAAGCGATAATCTTTTTATCAAGTGTCAGAGCAATCAAATCCGCAGTTTTATCACCGTTAACGTCAGCGAAAAGCGGTTTACCCCAGCCTGTAAGCGGGAATCCAGAAAGAAGCTCTAGGTTCTCGTTGAATCCATAAATAACATTGGAATCAGCATTTACATAAACACAGCTGCGACCTGAATTTTCAGGCATTCTGACACAAATATATCCGTTCTTGGCAGTGGAATCTGTAATTTTTACAGAAAGCACGTCACCATTTGCACTAATGCGGTACAATATCGCATCAGTAGACAACGCATAGAAGTAATTCTGAGAAGCGACAATCTCGCCAGTAAATGTTCCTGGCAGCTCTTTCTGAACTACAGGAGTATTTTCGCTGTCTTCCCAAATATTCAGAAGCCCAGCCTGTGTTACGAGTGCCGTATACGTTTTCTTTGCAGATTTAAGCATTGCTGGCGAACCGAATGCGATTCCGTCAACCTCAACAGGAGAGGACTCATTCGTGCACTCCAATGTTTTTGTATCAATAAAATATATGCCACCAAGGAACTGCTTGTCATAAACAGCGGCGACATTGCCCAAAACAAACGGAGCCGCTTTTACAGAACTGTCAGGAAGAAGGGTCTTGATGCTTCCGTCAGAAGCAGATACAAAGGCGATTCCTCCCTCCACAAGAGGAACAATGAGCCCGTCATCAACAGCAACAGGATTAGCTGCTGAATGCTCGCCCAATATTACAGGGAATCCATGAGCCGCATTAAGAGATTTATCGAACAGATAGACAAATCCGTCGCCCGTAACAGCCCAAAGCACACCATTTTTATTCTTGCCAGAAGCTGCGACAATCTGGCTGGCTCCTGTTGTCTCAACTGAATTTATCTTTAAGCTTGCGAGTTCCATAGAGAATACGCTCGAACGGTCTGCCCAGAATATAAACTCAGGGTTCTTTTTATTCTCTATGACAAAATTCTCTGCATCAATGCCACGCTCAAGCTGCACAGGGAATCCAGGAATCATACGCAGATTACCAGACTTTCTTGCGCTCGCATGAAGCTGGAAGCTGAGCGTTCCACCTTTCTTTGAAGAATTTGCAATTCTCACGTCGAAACGTCCGATTGTGTATAATTCAAGAACCCTGGCAGACATTTTGTTACCACGGATAAAGAACGGCATACTGCGGTCAAGATTGTAGAACAAGCTTATCGTAGATTCATTTTTCAATCCAGAAGAGACAGTTTTCCAGTTATCGCTCTTTACGAGGGACTTGCCAGCATTATAGCTTGTAAAAATCGAAGAAAGGCTTTCGGCACTTTCAGAAAAATATATGAAATTGTCAAGCACCATGAAATAAGGCTTAGGTATTGTCACTTGGAACATAGAAAGAACCCAAGACAAAAACGAAGGCATTTCAAGACGTGGCAGGCGAACACCATCAAGGATAAGGGAATTGTCATCCTTGATAAATATTGATGAGGTAAATTTGTCAAAAACCTCCTGCCGCTTACGCTCATCAGCAATCTGGATAGCAAAAACAGGGTCGTTCTGATTTTCAATACCAAGAGCCGCAAACTCTGAACCAGACCAAGAGAAAAGCAAATCGCTCAAATTTATGCCGAACGCAAGCTTACAAGCGGAATCCGCCTTAGACCAAATGCCGTCTGCATTTTTGACAGGGACAAATGGCAGCAGGGCAGTCTTAAGCTCCTCAAGCGTACCAGCATTCAAAATCGTATAATATTGAACCAAATCGCTCATTTTTGAGAGGAACGAAGGTGCACTTGATTTTTTATGAAGAATCTCATTTATAGGCGTTGGGTTTTCATCTGAGAATGCAAAAGGAATCTGACAATTAAGGGATATATCCGAATCAGAAATATTCAAGGAAATAACGCTCAACTCATTTGACGGGAGCAAATCCAAAAGATTACTAATGATGTCATTCTGACTTATAAATCCAGAAGCAAGCTTTCTAGCATTTGCAACAATTCGTAAATCATTACCAGTCTTTACAGAAAGCATTTTTTTCTGCTCTGGAGTGTAACCCAAGTCATTCTTCGCAAGAAGGGATGCCATGAGAAGCTCTTTGTTAGATGAAGCAACAACAAGGTTCTTTGAACTTTTGAAATAAACAGGAGCTGCTCCGTCCGCACTAAATTCAAAGCAAGAGAAAACCTCAGACTCCGTGAAAGTCAAACCATCAACAGAAACAAAGCTCTGCTTTGGATATATATTTTTGTAGATAAATTCCAGAGGGCGTGTCACAAATGATAAAAAGCCCATATCTATAATTGCTACAAAATCTTGCTGAGCACTATAGTCATCATACAAAGCAGCGTCTACAGCACGAGCGGCAACAAAACGGAACGCTTTGTTCGTTCTTATTGGAGAGCCTCTCAAGTTCATAAAGACGGAACGGAAGTCCTTAAAGCCGTCGGAAGACAAAAGCACATCCGCAGCTTGCAGGTCAAGGAGCGGGTCAACCGTGTCCCATGCAGAATCAGTATGCACATACAGTGAATAATTGTTCGGAAGCGTTGACAAAGCGGTTCTTTTATCCAATGCACAAAAAGCGAACAAAGACAAAAGAAGAACTGCAAGCACAAGCACAAAGATAAAAAGTCCTCTTATGAACCGCAGTACAAATGGCAGTTTCTTTTTCTTCTTTTTGTCCGTATTTTTATCATCAGCCGTATTCTCAGCAGAATCTACGCCCTCTTTCTCGGCGGTCTGAACAGTAGCTTTCTGAGCAGGAGACGCTTCCTCTGCCAGCTCAGTTTTAGGCTCCGCAGAAGAGTCTTCAGAAAGCTCAGAAACAGGAGCATTCTCAACAGCCCCCTCTATATTATCAGAAACAACTTCTTGCAAAGGAACAGATGTTTCGCTCTCTTCATTTTCATTTTGTTCGATCATATCATTTTCTCTCATATCCTAATTTTCAAGGGAATCTTTTTGTTTGTCAACAGGCAACGAGCTATACAAAATAGATTCCGCATTATAAACTTGCAAATGCAGTCAGTCTTTCAACTTTGGAGTTTTCAAACTATGAGGTCGAATGTCGAGTTTCAAAAAGTAAAATACGCAGAAAGCAAATCCCAGCGGGAACCCAAACGAGCACGACAACGAATGTGCTCAATCCCGAAAAAAAGGCTTCCACGCTTCGCCCTACGGCACGCCGTACGCACTTGCTACGCCGTATGTGCAGATTTTTTTTCGGGCTTGGAACCCCGCTTCCATTGCTTTCTGAGCTTCCTATCAAAACTCGACATTCGCCCTATGAAAAAAATATTACTCGCTGCAACATTTTGTTTTATTAACATTGTTGCATCTTCACAAAACATAGGGGACAAAATTTATAGAAAGATTGAAATAAATGGAGCTGTCTCAAACAAGAAATTAGAAGTTACTTATATCGCTGAGTATAATGAGAACGGCAACTTGATTCATTCCAAAGATGAAAGTGGTTATGAAAGATTTTACAACTATGATAGCAAAGGAAACTTGCTCTATCAAAAAGATACAGAAGGAAATGAATCTTGTTATGAATACGATGAGCATGGGAATGTAATACACTACAAAATAAATCATGGTTATGAATATTGGAACGAATACGACAGCAAAGGTCACAAAATTTCTTATAAAGACAGTAATGGTCAAGAAGATTTGTATGAATACGACAGCAGCTACAAAAAAGTTCATGTTAAAAATAACAATTCTAATGAAAGCTCGTATGAATACGATGACAACGGAAACGAAATTTATTTCAGGAATTCCAGATGTGAACGCTGGCAGAAATACGACAGTAATGGAAAACGAATTTATTTTAAGACTTCTCTAGGTGAAGAATCATGGTATGAATACGATGATAATGGGAACTTGGTTCATTATAAAAATGAATCAGGCTATGAGAATTGGATTGACTATGATAATAAAGGGAATAAGATTCATTCAAAAAATACTTTTGGTTCTGAAAGTTGGTATGAATATACATTTTGGGAGAATGGCAAAGTAAAAAGATTAATTGCTTGTAAAAGTATAAAGGAACAAAAAGCAGCACGTAAAAACCTTATATTAAGACGATTAAAGCTGTTCTTCGGAATACCATTGCATGACACATTTATAGACAGCAAATCAGAAAAACACTAAAATTGTACGAATGAAGACAAGACAAAATAAAACGAAATTTGTAGAAGATTTTCAGAAAGAGTACAATGAGAAAGTGATAACAATGGAGCTTGCTCAGCTAATAGCAAATGATTCCGTTTTAAGCGAGCTTAAATTGAAAAAAACAAAAGATTCTTGGGGGCTTATCGTCATTACAGACTCATCAGTTTATTTTTATAAACCAACGACACCGCTCACAGTATTTTCAATTCCAATCGTAAGTAATAGCGAGGAAGAAGAAAAAGACCAGATTGTTAAGCTTTCTGACTTAAAAGGATTATGCTTTTCAAAAACAAAAACATCTTTTTTTGCAAGTCTTTTTATCCCAGAAAACAGCAGAACACTTGATGTTACTTTTATAGACTCAAATAATATGCAACGAAAATTCGCATTTCTCCTAAACAACAAAGTAACGCATATTATGACACTTCTTCCTACTGCAATGTGCAACAACTTTAACTAAGGGATTCTGAACTTCTAAAACTTTCAGGCAGACTAATACAGATTCATCAGACCTGTTCGGAAAACGCGAATATCACTATTTTAACTACACTTTCTTAAATCAAGTTTAAAACTACAAAAAAAGGCATCGACTATAAGGTCGATGCCCTGTTATCAACTCAAGTTAGAACTTAAAAGTCTAAAACTTAGCAGTTTATAGTTCGCTTTCGCGAACTCAACTTAGCAGTTCTCTGAGAAGTATTTGATTGTGCGAACCATCTGTGAAGTATAGCTGTTCTCGTTATCATACCAAGAAACAACCTGTACCTCGAAGAGACCGTCAGCAATCTTTGTTACCATTGTCTGAGTTGCATCGAAGAGTGAGCCGTAGCGCATTCCGATAACGTCAGAAGAAACGATCTCGTCCTCGTTGTATCCGAATGTCTCTGGGTCAGATGCTTTCTTCATAGCAGCGTTGATAGCTTCTTTTGTTACATCGTTGCCTTTAACAACTGCTGTGAGGATTGTTGTAGATCCTGTTGGAACTGGAACACGCTGTGCAGAACCGATGAGTTTTCCG
>CADCRJ010000008.1 GCA_902803735.1 uncultured Spirochaetaceae bacterium | reverse complement strand
GCGTGCCGTAGGGCGAAGCGCGGAAGCCTTTTTTTCGGGATTGAGCACATTCGTTGTCGTGCTCATTTGGGTTCCCGCTGGGAGTTGCTTTCTGCATATTTTTCTTTTTGAAACGAAGTTTCTAAAACTCGACATTCGACCTAATAGTAAATGCTACTCAGATTTTTCGTAAACGGCTTCAAACTCCGCCTGTTTTTTTATGAAAAAATCACCTTTCTCGCCACGAACAACATAATCGCCAACAACTGCGGCAAGTATCTGCTCCGAATTCTTCACTTTTAGAACAGCATCAAAGGTTTTTCCATCATGGTTAGTGTCGGCATAGTCAAACATAGCAAACTGTCCAGCAAATGCCTTAATCTCAGACTGGTTCTTGCCGTTCCATTGAACAGCCTCAACAACTTCTTTTCTTCTATATTTCATTTTTAACTCCTACATCTAAAACATTCTGCAAGTATAAAAGTATCAAATATATTCTTTCAATATCTAAACAATATCAGAAAAAAGTTTTTAATGATGTCCTATATCATCAATAATTTGCTGTATATGACTTATCTGTGTTTGAGTCAAGTTGCTCACCTCAAGAAATGAGCGACTATCCTCTCCCAAGAGATAATCCGTACTAACAGAAAAAGTATGAGCAATTTTCACGAGCATTTCAATTGACGGCTGAATATTGTCATTTTCCCAATTTGAGACGCTCTGTTTAGACACGCAAAGCTTTTCTGCAAGCTCCACCTGACTCATTCCGCGAGCAATTCTAAGTTCTTTTATCCGTTCATTAAGCACAAGTAAATCCTAAAAAGTCAAATTTTGATTTACCATTGTATTTGTTTACTTGACTAACTCTAAATACAAAAGTATTGTAATATTTAACAACATAAGAGTTAATTCTTCATAAACATCTGGACTTAACTTTAAAATCAGGAGATTTTTTATGAAAAGTTTGAAAAAACTTACTTTGGTTCTGTTGGCTTTGCTGACACTTTTTACGGCAACATCTTGCAAACTAAACGAGGACGATGACGACGACAATGCCCTTCTATTGGCTTTGGCAACTCAAAAAATCGCAAGATTTTATGGTATTGCAACGGTAACAGTCAATGGAACTTCCGTAGTAGAGCAAATGACTATTAATTTTTACGGCAATAACACATTTGATATAGTATTAAATGTTGCCGCTTCCAATGGAGCCGCAGCTGCAACACGTGAATGGACAGAGGCAAAGGGAACATACACAGGTAATCCAAGACTAAACAACACAACGATTCTTTGTACAACAACCTATGAATACAATGAGAGCTTAAACAGACTAGTACTTGTAACACCCTATACAGACAGTATTTCAATAATAAACGGACAAATCACAATTACAGACGATGATGACCCAAGTTTTAGAATAACGCTAACTCGTCAGTAAAAGCAAAGCCGTCTTGGTCGATACAAAGCTTCCAAGCGGCTTTTTTACTTGAAAATGTAATACATGGTGTCGCCACTACGGTAGCACCAAAAACCGTGCCAAACACGGGAAAGCCACTCTGTATGAGCCCTTGCGTCAGCAGCTGAGGCACCTCTCGCCTCAAAATAGGCTATGACCTCACTTTCTACCCAAGCATGGCATTCAGCTCCATAAGACTGCAACATTTGAGATGCCCTGAACCAGTTGTAGGCATCAAGCTCTAACCCTAGATTTCCGCCGTCAGCAATATCAAGACAAGATCTGTTTACAACAAATTCTGTGTACGAACCAACATAAGTGTAAAATTTTGGTTCCTCATAAACAGGATAAACAGATACCTTTGCTTTATCATCCAAATCATGCGAACAGCCCGCACTAAAAAATGCGGTAACCACAAGAATCAATAACACAACAAGTTTTCTCATTTATTCACCTCTTCAATTGCATAAAAAAAGGCTGCCCGAACAGCAGCCTTTTTTTTAATAGTCTAATTTTTATGCAATCTGATAAATCCAGCCGTCTGGAGCTTTCTCTGTACCCATCTGGATTCCTGTGAGAGTATCACGAAGCTTTCCAAGAACAGGTCCGATTGAATCCATACCAGCAGGAACATTGATTTTTGTACCGTGGTCATCAATACAGCCAATAGGGCTGATTACAGCTGCGGTTCCGCACAAGCCGATTTCTGCGAAATCTTTAAGCTCATCCTTGTGAACCTTGCGTTCCTCAACCTCAATATGCAGATAATCTTTTGCAACCTGTACAAGAGAACGTCTTGTAATAGAAGGCAAGATGCTGTTTGATTTTGGAGTAACAAGCTTTCCGTCTTTTGTAACGAGCAGGATGTTAGCTCCACCAGTCTCTTCAAGATATGTATGTGTAGCAGGGTCTGTGTAGATATTCTCTGCAAAGCCCTTGTTATGAGCATCAACAATGTTGTAAAGGCTCATAGCATAGTTCAAGCCAGCTTTTATGTCGCCAGTACCATGAGGAGCCGCACGGTCAAGGTCAGAAAGGCGTACTGTAATTGGCTTTACGCCACCCTTGAAGTATGGTCCAACAGGAGTAACCAAAATACGGAACTGGTACTCATCGGCAGGTTTTACACCAATAACTGCACTAGAACCGAACATATATGGGCGGACATACAAAGTAGCTCCGCTACCATAAGGAGGTACCCATTCGATATTAGCCTTTATCGTGTCAATGACGGCTTTTATCCAACGGTCTTTCGGGAAGACTGGCATTTCAAGACGCTCGCATGAATCCTTCATGCGGTCAGCGTTAAGGTCAGGGCGGAATGTGACGACTTTTCCGTCAGAAGTTGTGTATGCTTTCAAGCCTTCAAAACAAGTCTGCGCATACTGCAAGACACCAGCACACTCAGAAATCGTAATCGTGTGGTCAGATGTCAGAGTTCCTTCGTCCCAAGCTCCATTCTTGTAATTTGCAACGAAGCTTTTTGTTGTTTCCATGTAACCGAAAGGCAAATTTGCCCAGTCCAAATCTTTCGCCATAATTTTTACCTCGTACAAAAAATGTAACATTATTAAAACGTTTGTTCAATATAACGAATTACAGGAATTTTCTGCATACCAACAAACTGCAATCTTTATTGCTTTGCACACCGCCAATTCATATAATTACAGCTACAATTCGTTGTATTCGTGCTATGCTACTAACACGAACTTTTAAGGAGTTTATTATGAAGAAAAATCTTTCACGCTTTATCTCTGTATTGCTTGCAGCATTTGTAATATTAATGGCAGCTTCTTGCAAATTTAACGACGACAGCTCTTCTGGGGTGACTATATACACAGGAAATTTACTTTTTGCAGGAAGCTCTTACAAACTTACGCAGGCTTACCAAGAAACCAATTCTGAATATAAAAATGTTTCAAGCTCAATTGGAACGGGTCAGAATAAAACCTCAATTACTTTTACATTTGGAGCAGGAACGGTTTTAATGAGCTATCTAAAAAATGGTGAAGCCACTTTAAAAACATACTCTTACATCACAAATACCATAGCCTCAAACATAACGATTAGCGACAGCACAGGCTCTTCGACAATCTCATACTCTGAAGACAAAAGCACATTAACATGGATAAAACATGAAGACAGCGATAACTGTAATTACAAATACATTCTGACAAGGCAATAGATTTTAGGCTGCATTCTTGACTAAAAAAACGCCCGCCACTAAATTTTTCTCTTATGGATGAATCTCAGAAGCTTTACCGCTATGAAATGCGTTTTTTTGGTCAAGTGCAGGGTGTCGGATTCCGTTATACCGCTTATAATGCCGCTTGTGGCGAAGGTGCTACAGGCTGGGTCAAAAACGACTGGGACGGTACGGTGCTCATGCAGATTCAGGGAAATCTCGGACAAATAGCAAAAGTTCTAAAAAAAATAGAAGACGAAATTTTCATCGAAATAGACAGAATCGAAAAGAAGCTGATTCCCGTCCAAGACGCTGAGAAACGTTTTTCCGTTCGCTAAAATCCTAATTGCTTATCACATTGATTTTATGTAAAATAAAGACCTTATGGAATTTACACAAGAATCTATCGACGCGCTCACTGTGAACGAAGTCGAAATTATGAAAAAAATCGCTGAAGAACTGAATATCCGTTTATCTCAGGTCAGCGCAGTAATCAGTTTGGTGAACGAAGGATGTACAATCCCGTTTATTTCCCGCTACCGCAAAGAAAAGCATGACAATTTGAATGAAGTTCAAGTTACAGACTGCGACCACTTGTTCAAATCATATAAAAACCTTGAAGAACGCCGTCTTGAAATTGTCAAAGGAATTTTTGGTCAAGGAAAACTCACAGAATCACTTTACAACGCAGCAATGACCGCTAAAACTTTGACAGAACTTGAAGACCTTTGGGCTCCGTTCAAGAAAAAGAAGAAGACCCGCGGTATGCTCGCAGCAGAAAGGGGACTTGAACCGCTCGCAGACGCTATGCTGGAGCTTGATGACGCAGCAATTGAAGCAAAAGCAGCTGAATTCGTAAAAACTGATGCAGCAGAAGAAACACTCAATGTTCCAACAGTACAGGATGCCCTCGCTGGAGCAAAAGACATCCTTGCAGAACGTGTTTCACAGAATACAGAGAACCGCTCACGCGTACATGACTTGTACATGGCAGGCGGAACAATCGAGACTAAGGGCGTTGTACCAGAGGGACAGGATGCAGAGACAGCAGAAAAGACCTCTACATACAAAATGTACTGGGACTACTCAGAGCCACTTAATCAGGTAAAACCACATCGAATTCTTGCTATAAACCGTGCAGAGCGAGAAGGTGCTCTCACAGTTTCTATTGAAGTACCTCTCGAAGATGCAATCGAAACACTTAAAAAGAGCGTAAAAATCAACAACAAATATCACGGCGAAGCAATCGAGGACGGTCTTGTCCGACTCCTCTCACCTGCTGTCGTTCGCGAGATTCGCTCAGATGAGACAGACGAGGCAGACAGCCACGGTATTGGTATTTTCAGCGAGAACCTCAAAAACTTGCTTATGACACAGCCAATCAAGGGAAGCCGAGTTCTTGGTATTGACCCAGGTATCAGAACTGGTACAAAGTGTGCCGCCCTCGACGAGACAGGCAAATACCTCGGATATTTCAAGATTTTCCAAGTTCAGAATCCAACAGAGGCATACAATCTTCTTAATGAGGCTATCGACAAATACGACATCCGCGTTGTTGCCGTAGGAAACGGAACAGGAAGCCCAGAAGTACAGGCATTGGTTTCAAAAGTAATCAGCGAGAACTATGCCGATGCAGACGTAAAATATACTGTAGTAGATGAAAGCGGTGCATCTGTTTATTCAGCAAGCCCAGTCGCAACGGAAGAGTTCCCTGACCTAGACCTTACAATTAGGGGCGCAATCAGTATGGGACGCCGCTTGCAGGATCCTCTCGCTGAGCTTGTAAAAATCGACCCAAAAGCAATTGGTGTAGGTCTTTACCAGCACGACGTAAACCAGAAACGCCTTGCAGAGCAGCTTGATGAAGTTGTTGGCTCGGTAGTAAACCAAGTTGGTGTAAACCTTAACACAGCAAGCTACATGCTTCTCAAATATGTTTCAGGAATTAACGCCTCACTCGCAAAGAAAATCGTAAAATACCGCGACGAGAACGGCAAAATCACAAGCCGCGAGGATTTGAAAAAAGTCTCAGGACTTGGACCTAAAGCATTCGAGCAGTGCGCAGGATTCCTTAAGATTCCAGAAAGTGCTGACCCTCTCGACAATACATGGGTTCATCCAGAGAACTACAAGGCTGCAAGGGAACTTCTTCCTTATGTAAAGGAGCATAAGCCAATCCCTGCTGACATAAAGAAAGCTCTTGAAGAAAAATACAGCATTGGTGAAACAACCCTCAACGACATTGTTGAAGAGCTTGGCAAGCCTAACCGAGACCCTCGCGACGGCTACCCAGCACCAATCATGCAGAAAGGCGTAGTCAAGTTTGAAGATTTGACAGTCGGCATGAAAGTAACTGGAAAAATCAAGAACGTAGTAGACTTTGGTGCATTTGTTGACATTGGCTTGCATGAGACAGCACTTATTCACGTTTCAGAGTTGAGCGACTCCTTCATCAGCGACCCGATGGACGTAATCAAAGTTGGCGACGTAAAAGAGTTCACAATCATTGCTCTTGATAAAGACCGCATGAGAATCTCTCTTTCTTTGAAGAGCGATGCAGGCTCAAGACTTGGCTCAACAAACGAGGGCAAGAAACCAGCCGGAAAACGAATAATCGTAGTAAAGAAAGGCGAAGGCTCTAAAAAGCCTGCCGCTGCTGGAGAGCGCAGAGACAGACCTCGCCGCGAGAACTTTGGTTCAGACGACGGAATGAGCTACAACCCATTTGCAGCTCTGCTCAAAAAATAAGCTTTTTGAGTTTGTAGCTGTAATCAACGTTTGATTTTTGACAGGCTGTGAGCACTTAGCCCGCAGCCTGTTTTTTTATTCCATATTGCAGTATAATCAGCTTATGATAATTTGCCCCGCACAATCATTTGACATAGACCAGATTATGATGATAGAACGGCAGTCTTTTATTCCTGCGATACAAGAAAAACGCCGCTGTTTTGAAAAACGTCTCAAAACATACCCAGAGGGATTTTTTGTGCTGTCTGACACATCAGAAGAAACCGTAAAGCAGAACGGCAATGCCCTCACTTGCGGCTATTTTTGCTCGGAATTATGGGACAGCTTTCCAGAGCCAAACGCAGAAGAAAAAATCTTTAAAAGACGATTTGCTCTCGGACATAACGCCGCAGACACTCATTCGGCACACGGAATGTATCTCTACGTCTCGTCATTCGCACTAAGCCGCCCGTACAGGAGCAAAGGCTATGGAGCCAAGTTTTTCAAAGCTTCCCTAGCCGCTTTGTGCGGAGCAAATAAAAACATAAAGACAATAGTCCTTCTCGTAAATTCCGAGTGGGAAAACGCAGTAAAAATCTATCAAAACGAAGGATTTTCCGAGGTAAGAAGGTTAAAAGACTTTTTTCCAACTTTGACAAAGAAAACTTTTGCCGACGGCATTGTAATGACCATCGCAGCAGACAAATACAGGGAACTTTCTTTGGAACCAAATGAAATTGCAAATTCATTTGCAAATCCCTTCGCAGGAGTACGAATCTAAATGAACAATGAACAATGGCAAGCATTCACAAAATTCAGGGCAGAATTCAAAGCAAAATGCCAAGAATGGAACACTCAGTTTGCACAGGCACTTGAGCCGCTACAAAAAGAAGCCGCAAAAACAGACACGCCAGAGTATCCTCTGGAGACAGGAATTGTATACAACAAAGCACTTGACGAGCTTACGGAACAAAGTGATATTCGCTTAATCGTAATAGGAGACAATCCTGGCAAAGACGAGCAGTTAGCAAAAAACAACCGTTATCTTGTAGGGCAAAGCGGCAAGATTGCAGCTGGATTTTTTGCCAAAAACCCAGAATTCAAGACGGACTTTCGCAAAAACGCAATTATTCTCAATAAAACGCCTGTCCATACGGCAAAAACTAAGCATATAAAACATTTACTAAAAAATGGCGGCGAATCAATACAAAAACTTTTGCATGATTCTCAAGGATATATGGCAAAAAAGACGGCGGAGCTTCACCAGAAGTTACTGAGCTGTGCAAAAACTGAGCAAGAAAAACCTGAATTGTGGCTTGTCGGCTACGCGGAACTAAAGGACAAAGGGCTTTTTATGCATTATAAGAACACGCTAAAAGCATCCTATACAAAAGAAAACTGGCAAAACGTGTTTGTTTTCCAACATTTCTCAATGAACCGCTTTTTAATTGATTTGAAGGAGTTTCAAGAGAAAACTTGCGAAAGTTCAAAAACAAAGGCAGTCCACGCTCTTGGAGAACTGCACAAAAATGAGATTTTTGGAAGTTTTTAGCTTAAAAGCTTCTATTTTGCACGAATTTTCTTTCCTGCATCGTCAAAAAGCTGCTGCAGCAGTTTTTTGACTTTATCAATGACCATCTGATAAATACGCTCGCTGACACGTGCAGCAATCGCAGCGTCCAGCCCGCTCTGCCCGTTCTGCTTCAAAAACAGGAACACGTACAAAAGGTCGTCATTGACAACTCGCTTTAATATGAGGGTGCAGCTTGTCCTAAAATGTACGCCATTAAAATTCAAGAACATATCGTCAATACGCTCGTAAAGCGGAATATCAGGCAACTCGGTGTTTTTGTCCAATACAAATGAAAAATGGCTCAAGCTTATATCGCTTATATTGCTATTGTAACGAACGCCTTCAAACTCAAAGTTCGCCTTGCTTGTTACGTCACAAATCGCACGCAGATTACGGCGACGACCGCCAGCCTGATTCGCAAACATAACTTTGTTAACAAGGTCAAAGTTCTTGGATTTTTGATATTCCAACGCAATGCAACCACATTGAACACCTACATCAAAAAGAAAATAACGCTCCAGCATTTTTTTCTCCTCTGCGGAGCGACCTTTTGTATACAAAACACCGATGAGAGTTCTGCCATCATATTCTTTCTGCAATGTGCTTATATATTCGTACCAGTCAATGCCTGCAATCTTAGCATCGATAAAGAAAAAAACAATGGAATCAGGGAATGTCTCTATGATTATGCGGACTTTTTCCTTTAAAGGGCAGCACAAATCATCCTTAATGATATAAGCCTCGTAGCCACGCGACAAGAAATCCTCCAAATATGACTCAGGAAGAAGACTCGCATCTGGAGCAATGAAAAATGTCTTTCTACCTTCAATAATAGAGTTTGATTCCATACGCTGCTCGCCCCACTAGATGACCGCCACAAAAAAGCAAAGCCATGCAAAAATAAATAAACGATTATTTATTCTAACATGGCTTATTTAGAAAATCCAGTTTTATTCTAATATAGTTATCTCAACACGGCGATTCAAAGCCTTGCCTTCGGAAGTTGCGTTAGATGCTACAGGATTGGCACTTCCCCTACCCCTGCAAATAAAATCCTCAACAGGAACTCCTCGTTTTGACAGCTCCAAAGCGATTTTTTTCGCCCTCTGCTCAGACAAAGACTGCTCGCCCTTTGGATTTCCGACGCTCGCAGAATATCCCTCAACAAGGAATTTAGACCCAGGAACCATTTTAAGCACGCCTGCAATCTCATCAAGACGACTTTTTTCAGAAGGCAAGACATCGGAACTGTCAGCCATAAACTGTAGGTTACGAACGCTGAGCCTAAGTCCTGCCGTAGTCTGCTCAACAACCATATTGTTTTTTGCTGGCTCCTCTGCAATCGCAACCAGCTCGCCGTTTTTATTGTCACCACCAGAAGGCGTAGCAATAATGCCTTCAAAAGGATTCTGTCTTACGCCACTTTCTGTCTCCGTAGCCTTTGCAAGTTTCTCAGAGCCTGCCGTAGAGGGCTTATCCAAAGGATTATCAAAATAAGACGAATCAGCAGGAACAGGCTCCCATGCCACAGCGTTTTTTTCAATTTCAGAGTTTTTTCCTTTGACCGCCCCATTTGTGCCTGTTCCGTTGTTCAGAGTACCCTCAGAACCAACGCCGCTCTGGTTAGAACCATTACCACCAGTACCATCAGGAACATTTCCGCTTTTGCCAGTACCGTTTGCGTCACTTATATTTGCTCCACCAGCTTTAGCTACACCAGATCCAGCACCAACGGAATCAATACCGCCAGAACCTTTGTTTGAACTGACACCGCCGTTCAGAGTTTCCGCATTCGATTCCGTACCGCCCATCGTACCACTTTTAGTATCAGTCTGAACTGGATTTTTATCTTCAGTTTCCATAGAAGATGGCTTTTCCACGGTAGAAATCGCACCAGAGCTTCCTCCAAGAGATTTTGGCTTACCACGGGCAGCCTCAGGCGTTACAGTCGCAATCTGCTGCAAGACAGGCAAGAGCTGCTCCCTGTTAATAGCAGGCGGAAACTCCGTGAACAGAGTTATAGTCCCCTTAAAATTAATCTGCTTGCCATCGCTGTAAACAAAAGTTTCATCGACAACATCAAGCACCATCAACGTCTGACCAGTAGATTTTCGAACAATAATATCAGCCTTATGCCCGCCAGCTGCTTTTTGCAAATCAACATCACCGCCAAAATCCCTGTACAAACGACCATAGTTGGTCTGCCAAATCGCCTTAATTCTGTAAACAGGCTCGCCGTTGTATATCTCCTCGCCGTCAAAGGTATAGCGGACAAGAATCTTGAGCTTTGTAAATATTCCTTTGTTAAGGGGGTCTACGCACCGAATTGCTTCACCAGTCCATGAGTCGCCTTTCTGAACTGGCTGCGTCGCATAAGCAGGAAAGCTTCTGAACGAAGGATAGCCATTATCCTCAAACATCGTCATTCTTCCCTCTGGCGATATATAGAATGTTGATGGAACTGTATCAAGAATTCCCAAAGAAGTTTCTTTACGGTTTTTTAAGGTATCTTCGATTACGTAAAAATTACCGTCATACCAGCGAGAATTTGAACCTGCCGCATTCATAGGAGAAGCAGGGCTTATAAATGAATGAACTTCCCTGCTTGTAAGTCCAATATACTTTCCGTTCTCGTAACGGCGTAAATTCGTTCGCTCCACAAGAGAATAACCGTTACCACCCTTATACTCAAGGGTCACTTTCTGGGCGTTTGCAGATAAAGCCGCAAATATCGAGAAAAACGATAATAAAGGAATAAAGAGCTTCTTCATGCCTTTATTATCGGAATCTGGAATTCAACTTCAAAGTTTTCTTATAATAACATAATAGGCTATAGCAAGCGGAATAGCGGCAGAAAACCATGCAAGAGGCTCCGCGATACAAATTCCTGCAAAACCCACGACTCCCGGCAAAGCATAAGCCGCAGCCGAACGTGCAACAAGCTCAAAGAATCCGCACATAAGCGGCCAAAAGCCATGCCCGATTCCCTGCAAAATATTGCGGTAAATAAAGATAACGAACAGCACAGGAAAAAATACCGCGCATATTTTAAGGTAAACGCCTGCCGTATCAAGGATTTCTGCCCATTTTTCTACAGAAATCTCGGCTTTATCCATAAAAAGCCCAATCAGCTGGTTTTTAAAGCCCCAAGCAAGAACGGCGGCAAGCACTGCAAACACGGTCGTAATAATCACAGCCTTTGTAACGCCTTCCTTTATGCGGTCAATACGCCCCGCACCAAGGTTCTGTCCGCCATAGTTCGCCATCGTAATTCCCATAACGCCAGCAGCAACGGTCACCAGCTGCTCAACTTTCTGCGCGGCAGTAACGGCGGCAACTTTTGTAGCACCAAACTGGTTCAATGCCTTTTGCAGAACAACTACGCCAATCGCAGTTATGCTGAACTGAAAGCCCATGTTCATTCCTATATTAAGATGCTTCCATGCAAAATCCCATTTAAAAGCAAAATCCGACAAATGAACACGGAGCATAGGATATTTCACTACAATCCACACAAAAGACGCTATCCCCGCAACCAGCTGAGAAATCACAGTTGCCCAAGCCGCACCTGCTACCCCCATCTTAAATGAGGCAATAAAGACTATATCAAGCACAATGTTGAGAGCAGAAGAAAACAGCAGAAAATACAGCGGGGTGCGGCTGTCGCCCACGGCACGGAGCACGCACGAACAGCCGTTGTACAGAACCGCAGTAAGGCTTCCTGCAAAAATTACGAAAATATAGTCAAAAGAAAGAGCGAGTATTTCTTCAGGCGTGTTTATAAGCTTGAGTATAGGCATTGTAAGAGCACACGACACAGCCGTAATTACAACGCCAGAAATTGCATTAAGCGTTACATTCATAGCGACAGAGCGGCGAAGCCCGTCCGCATCGCCCGCTCCAAAACGCTGTGCAGTGATGACCGCAAAGCCGCTGGTCATTCCATAAAGGAATCCGAGCACAAGAAAGTTCATAGGTCCTGTGTTACCTACGGCAGCAAGGGCATCTGGCCCCAAAAGCCGCCCAACAATAATTGTGTCGCACATATTGTAGAGCTGCTGAAAAATATTGCCGAGCAAAATAGGAATCGAATAGACGATGAGCAGCCTGAACGGCTCGCCTTTTGTCATGTCAAGACCTTCTTTTTTCTGTGTTTTATTCTTATTAAAAACGCTCATGCGTAAGATTTTAAGCACATACAAGCGTTACCTGTCAATCAGAATAATGAATTTTACAAAATTTTCTAAAAAAGTATGAATTTACTTGACATTTTATATTTGATACAATATTATCTAATCAAATAATAACTAGTTCAACAAAGAGAACTTACTTACACAAGGAGAATCAACATGATTTACGATTACACAGTAACAACAGGCAAAGGTGAAACATTGAATCTTTCTGAATATAAAGGAAAGGTCATCATGGTAGTAAATACAGCAACAGGATGCGGTTTTACGCCTCAATACGCCCCAATAGAGCAATTGTACAAGGATTATCACGAGAAAGGTCTTGAGATTCTTGATATTCCTTGCAACCAGTTTGGCGGGCAGGCTCCAGGAACAGACGATGAGATTCACGAGTTCTGCACAGTCCACTTTAACACTACATTCCCACAAATGAAAAAGGCTGATGTCAACGGAGAGAACGAGCTTCCACTTTACACATACTTAAAGTCGCAGAAGGGCTTTGAAGGCTTTGAGCCTCACCAGTACAAGGAACTTCTTGAGGATATGTTCGCAAAGGCTGACCCAGACTGGAGCAAAAAGCCTGACATAAAATGGAATTTCACTAAGTTCATAATTGACCGCCAGGGCAATGTCGTTGCAAGATTTGAGCCAACCGCTGACATGAGCAAGGTAGAGGAATGCATTAAATCGCTCTTGTAGCGTAAAATGGAGAAGTCTAAGAAGTATTAGTATGCCGAACCTGTTAGACTTCTCCTTTATGCCGCCTGTTTAGACCCCTGCTTATTCAATCAAAGTGTTGGGAACAGCCTGTGCCATAAGGTAGCAGGCTTTATCACTTGGATGCAGATGGTCGCCAGAATCACAGCCACAAGCAAAAGATAGCGGATTTAAAGGATCTCGGACGGCTTTATCAAAATCAACGCAGCCGTCAAACATCTCTGAGGTTCTGAGCCATTCGTTGTATTCTTTTCTAAAGGATTCTCTATCCTTGTTATATGTACGCCAACCAAAAATTGGAAGCAAAGTGGCACTCCACACCTTTAGCCCCATTTTTAGGGCAGGCTCCACATAAAGAGTCTTTACACCATCTTTCAATTCCTGGACAGTAGGCATATCGCTCCACGGTCGGAATTTATTGACTTCTACCCCAACAGGATGAATTATATCGTTTATTCCGTGATGAATGATAATCCTGTCTGCGCCTGCGGCATTCGCCTCGATTGGGAAGCGTACCGCTCCCTTTAGCCCATAAGACTGGTACGTAATGCAGTCATACTGCCGAAGGACTCTAGTACCGCAGACAGCCCGCCTTATAACTGATACATTCCCCTGCCCGTTTTTGAATGCACGCTCCCTCAAATAGTCCGTCCAGCTAAGGCAAGTAATTGAATCGCCATAACAAATAAGGGCACGGTTATTTTCTTCTGTATAGATGTCTATCGTATTCAAAAAATAAAAAGTATTAGTCTCCATCGAAAGGTCGTCAGGAAGCTTTTCAGATTCAGTCCAGTCACCATACGCAAAGAATCCCTTTTCAAAACCAGACATAAGAGCGGTTCCTGCATTCATCTGAGTAAAATCAGCAAAATACATGCTGACTTCGATATTATCGCCAGCATTAATATCAAAAGGAATTTCATCGCTCTCTATTTCTTTTCCTGCTGGAATTGTAAAACTGCTTGAAGAATTCTTTGTGATTGGAACTGTTTTATACGATTCTCCGCCTGTTTTTGCAAGAACGGCTTTCGAGACTTTTACATCATCAGTCCCTGTAATGTTTGAAAACCTAAAGCGTAATTTGGAGCCGCTAAAGCAAATCTTTACAGGATAGCGTAAAGTAAGGTCTTTTGAATATGTAATTTCTGTTCGTTTTGTAATGGAAGTTGCAGTACCCCAGCACGCAACCCATTTTGAAAATTCTTGATTAAATTTCATTTTAAATTCTCACCATTTCCTATAATCAGACAGTATAACAAAAACTTAAATGGGTGTGGAATCACCACGCAATTCTTGCAGTTCCGAACTTCCGCCTTGTAACAGGAAGAATCTACAAAACAACTTCTTCCTGAACCATATCCTTATATTTTTCATATTCTTGCTGCCATACGGCTCTTAAACCGTCGGTAATGATATGTCCTCTTCCATTCGCTATCATTTCCTTCTCTCTTTCTTCAACAGTTCGTTTTGCCCTTTCATTAATTTCTCCGCTTTTGCATTTTTTTAGGAAATCTGTAAATGAACTGGAAATTTTGTTTTTTCTAAATCCTTTTTCATGGTCACAAAAATATATAATGCCATTATTTTTTTCAGAAACACCAATTGCATAATAATTTCCAAAGTCGTCTTCACCAATTGGGAGACATTTCATTTCTTTCCAGTCAAAATATTCTAATTTTTTTTCTATATTTTCTTCAGCATTTAAGCCATACAAATATCTGACAGTTTCGGAATTTCTCCCATTTTTTAAAGATGTATTCGGAGTGTCGCCGCCATTGTATTTAATCAGAAAAGCCTTGTATTTTTCGTCGAGTTTTATACCCAGCTTTTTTTCTAATTCTTCAACTTGTGAAACTGTTCCGTTTCCATACTTTGAAATCAGCATTTTTCTACCTCCATATCATCAAAAGCCGCTTTTTTGTTTTGGATTCGGGCTTTTGTCAACTTTATGCTTAATCACAAAAATGAGCCATATCATAAGGGTAATATTTACATTCTTTTAATTCTGTGTCGTCAAGTTTGAGCGCTTTTACTAGGGCTGCAGCTTCTATGCACCAGAATCCACGGTAACATTTTGAAGTATTAGTAATTATTCCTTCCTTTAATGTCTTGAACCACTGTTTGTCAACAAACTTTTTAAGTCTTTGAACAGCAGCCGTTTTATCGGTTTTTGCAAGCTGAATAACCTCTACAAGAGCTTTGTCGTCAGTATAATAAGTTTCCGTTGCCTTTACTTCCCATGAAGGTTCAAGCAATTTTATAAACATTTCCCCATACATCAATGTGTTAAGTCGGGCTTCAGCCTTTTTTATCAAATTTTCGATATATTCATTACGAATATTGAACAGAATAGACATAGAGCATATCCGAACTAGTTCCTCATAGTTTTCTCCAGTCCAGCCATTGCATGCGTTTTCAATATATTTTTCAACATCTGGCAGAAGCTCCTCATAACTCATTCCCATTGTGTAACTAACATAAAATCGCAGAAAATAATCATCTGCAATACTGCTATAAGCGGTTTACTTTCCAAATAGTTTCTACTCCAAAACCTAACAAGTTTTTGGGGTCAAAGAAATAGCTGCATTCTCCATAATCTTGCCCAAAAATGAAATAATCTTTCATTTCTTCTAAAGAAGAATTCCCCTGATGAGTGCCAATATAATTGAATTCATATATTTCTTGTTCATCATAAGTCCTAAACTCATTTTCCTTTCCGTATAAGCTCCATGCCACTTTTGCTTCAACAAAAGTTTTATACATTTCTGGCAATTTTAAATTAAACTTCTTCTCAATTGCAGGAATAGAATCAAAAAGTTTTTGTAGATAGGCTTTCCCGTTTCCGTTTACGAACTCTTCATATTCCTTTTTTGCTTCTTCATCGAGGTTGTAATATTGGGCGATAATTCTCTTAAAATCTTCTACTGTTTTCATTTGTTTTGCTCCTTTATTATATTTACATAAAATAATATCAACTTTTCAATATTTTTTCTTTCAGAGTTGTATTTCTTCGTCGCTCCATATTGTCTTGCACACTCAAATACATACTAGTACAGAAAACAACAAACAGTTATACTACCAAAAAAAAATGGAGGAATCCTCGTGTTTAAAAAAATCATGAGTGCGGTTGCCGTTGTAGAAAAATACCTTCTGGCAATCACGATGTCCGTTACGCTTGCCTTTACTTTCGCAAACGTTATCGGAAGGTTTGTTTTCAATCAT
>CADCRJ010000007.1 GCA_902803735.1 uncultured Spirochaetaceae bacterium | reverse complement strand
GCAATGTAGTAAGCCAGAAGTACGATTTCGTTAGCAAAAATCTCGTGCTTGTATTTTCGCTCCAAATCCTCTGGTTTTATAATTCCAGACTGCAGGAGTCGAGTGATGAATGTCCCAGTACCAGTAAATGGGTCGATTACATTAACTTTTTCATCGCTGATTGAGCGACCGAATTCTTTATTCAAAACATACTCGGTACTGTGCAAAATAAAGTCTACGACTGGAACTGGAGTATAAACGATACCAAGCTTCTCAACGGTCATCGGGAAAGCGTTCTTGAAGAATGAGTCGTAAAGTTCAACAACGACTTTCTGTTTTGCCTCTGCATTGTCGATTCCATCTGCCCGCTTACGAACGTCATCATAGAATCTTTCCAGTTTTTCCATGTCTTCCGGGTCACTCTTTTCATCCAGCAGAGCAACAATGTCTTCCAGTGATTTTGAAACCGGGTTCTCTTTTGTGAAATGGTCGTTTCCGAACAGAGCTTCAAAGACAGGCTTTGTAATCATGTGCTGAGCCAGCATTTCTACGGCTTCGGTCTGGCTTACGCTAGGGTTGAGGTTCTTTTTTAAGCCCTCCCAGTAAGCATTGAATTTTTCTTTATGGTCGCCGTCAATCGCAATCAGCTTGTTTATACGCTCGATATTTCGCTTTGCGATTTCGCCTACATCTTTTCCCCAGTCAGCCCAATATCTTTTTGAGCCGACCTTGTTCACCATCTTTGCAAAGACTTGCGACTGTAAGTCCTGAAATTTGTCATAGAGTTCCTGCTGCAGCTCGTCAAAGTCAAATTCCTGATTTACCCAAGTTTCTTCTGTTCCGTCCTTAAAAACGGCTTCACCATAGCCGAAGTTTCCTCCGCCAGTAACACGAATGCTCTTTGGTTTCTTTTTGTTCAGCTCAAGCTTGTTTACGGTTGCATTGAATCTGTCATCATGAGCGCGCAGAGCTTTAAGTACAGTCCAAACAATCTTAAAATCATCGCTCTTATCAAGGATTTCGCTTGCGTCACTGTTTGAAGGAACGATAACGGGAATGATAATGTAGCCGTATTTTTTGCCTTCGGCACGACGCATTACACGGCCAACAGACTGAACTACATCGACCTCACTGTTCCGGCTTGAAAGAAAAAGTATGGCATCCAAGCTGGGAACATCAACGCCTTCACTTAAACAGCGTACATTGTTCAGAATTCGGCACTCTTTTTTGCCTGAATCTGCCTTTTTGAGCCAGTCAAGTTTTTCTTCACGGACAGAGCTTCCCATTGAACCGTCAACATGGTCTGCTTCAACTACGACTAAATCTGCCCTGTCATCTTCGCTCATATTTTCGTAATATGCTTTCTGGCATACATTAAAACTGTCACGCAGATATTTTGAATTTTCAATGTTCGAGCAGAATGCGACTGCTGATTTCATCGGTTCCGGGTCTTCATCCGTAAAAAGTTCTTTATCGGTAAGATAATTCGTGCGTTTTGAAAGAACATTTATGCAGCCGATGAGTTTTATCGCATCGACAGCCTTTATGTCCTTGTTATCTTCTGTTTTCTGGTCAAGTATGATTTTCTGAATCTTCGGGTCAACTGAATTCTCATCCAGAGTGAGAACTACAACCTTATAATCAGAAAGAAGTTTCTTCTCAACGGCCTCACCAAAACCGATTCGATAGATTTCATCACCATAAATTTCAGTATCGTCCATGCTCCAAAGCGTTGTCTCTGTTTCTTTTGCTTTTGTCTGCGTGTTAGTATCATAAAGTTTTGGAGTCGCAGTCATATAAAGGCGTTTTTTTGCCTTAACATTGCTGTCTGAATGAACTTTTACGAATGCTGAATCAAGTTTTCCGTTGGGAGTATAGCCGGTTGTTCGGTGAGCCTCATCACAGACAATCAAATCGAAGATGAAAGAATCATTCTCTGTCTGGTTAATTGCTTTCTGAACTTCACTGATAACATCAATCGACTGGTAGGTGCTGAACACGACAATCATTGCGCCTTCTTTTGCCTGCCGCCTCTTGAAATTCAAAAACTGCCAGCGAACTTTATTTGTATCGGTAGTTGCAGGAAGCACAAGATTTGAAATTGTATCATCGTTTGCCTTTGAAGCCTTTGCATCAGAACAAATACAGATTGGATAAATATTCTGTTTGCATTGTGCAGACCATTCTTTTAATGTCTGGCTTAAAAGCGCAATTGACGGAACGAGGAATAAAACAAGATGACTGTCTCTTGCAAGTCCTTCTGAAATACGGAGAGAAGTGAAGGTCTTGCCGGTTCCGCAAGCCATAATAAGCTTTCCACGATTGTGATTCTCAAAATATTTGATAGTAGAGTCGTAGGCTTTTTGCTGATGTTCACGCAAATCATATTTTACAGAAGCAGCCTTATCTCCATAAAGCCCCGCGTCAAGTTTTTCCCAGTCAACGCTGTCATTCTGCAGGTCAATAAGCCCAAGCCGAGCAACATGCAGCTTGTCTATTGCATTCTGGGCTTCTGAATTAAAGCCGTTAATCGTCGTGTCAATCCAGATGCGGTGCGAGAAATTTTTGTTTTCACCGCCAACGCTAAAAGGGAACTGTGAAGTCGTGATGAATGTGCTTACTGTAGCAAGGTCAATTTTTTTGTTTTTCTGGTAGCATTTGCACTGAACTGCCCAATATTCGCCGTCAAGAGTTCTGCAAACAAGGTCTATTCCTGTGTCCTTTCCGCCAGTTCCGAACTGAGACTTTTCTGGAAACTCAGACCAAAGCCAGACATCAGAAAGCTGACTTTTATATTCCGGTTTGGTTAAAAGATAGGCTTTTATGAGTTTTTCAAAACGGTCTCCCTTGTCTCGCTCTGAAAATGATTCTGTCCGGTATTTGTCTATGATTTGGTCGAATTTTGTAGATGATAAGTTTTGCATGAAGGGCTCCGTCTGTCAGATAAAAATCAATAACCTTTTAAATTAAAAGATAACGCACAGTAACTATATCATAAAAACGATAATTTAGGGTAATCAAATCTGAAAAAATCTCAATTAAAGTAAACTGATGAGCAAATATGAATCTGATTTTATATCTAATTTGATTTACTACCGAGAATTGCGCGGTTATACGCAGTCTGTTTTGGCGGGCTTATGCGATAGAACAAAAGGAAATATCGGTGTAATAGAGTCTGGAAAGTCTGCTCCATCCTTTGAGATGATTCTTAAAATCGCCGATGCCCTTGAAATCCACCCCGCCGATCTCTTCTTACGCAACGCAAGCCAGAGCCGGGAAGACGTGCGAAAATTCTTCGATGAAGAACTTTCCGTAAAGATGAAGGAAATGGTTGAAAAG
>CADCRJ010000006.1 GCA_902803735.1 uncultured Spirochaetaceae bacterium | reverse complement strand
CGGCACTGGTTAAAAGCATTGCGCAAAATCCAACGGCCAACAGAGACAATCATGTGCGAGCGTTCGAGCAACGGTATGAATTCATCAGGAGAAAGCATTCCGTAGTCTGGATGTGACCAACGAAGAAGAGCCTCTGCCCCAATAACATTCAAGACTTTCTTTTCCTCATCCAGATACATTTTTCTTGCATTTACAACTGGCTGATAGAAAAGCTCAAATCCCTCAAAATTGTTCTTGATTGAATTTCTTAGCTTTTGTTGCAAGCTTCGTTTACGCAGATATTTATCATAATCTGACTTGTTGAACACAAAAAGCCTGTTGCGACCATTCTTCTTGGCAATTCCTACAGAAAAATTCAATTTGCGAAGCAAAGTGTCGAGTTGCGATGGCTCCTTCTTAAAAGCAATAACTCCGCCTGACACAGTAAAAATAATGTCATTTCCCATAGATTTCTGGGACTCGGAGATTTCTCGTTTCAAGCTTTCGTACATTTTCTGTGCAGCAATCGCAGGCTCCCCGTTCAGGTTGACAAAAAGAAACTCATCGCTGTTAAGCCTGTAGACCTTTGCAAGCCCCTGCGAAACTTTACGGCAGCAATCGCCTACTTTTGAAAGAATCAAATCACCTGTATTTACGCCGTATTCCTCGTTGATAAAAGCGATGTTGTCTATATCGATTTTTAGTACAAAGCCTGAAATACACAAATCTTTTGTCCAAACAGAGGCAAAATCATTATGCAGCTGAACTTCGGTCGGAAGCCCCGTAAGAATGTCAGTCTTATCCATCTCATCAACAATAGAGACGTAACCAAGCAAAAGCGAATGCCCGCTTGAATGAGTATGGATTTTTCCACGGCAATTTATCCAGACAGGCTTGCCGTTTTTGTTTACCCAGCGGTACTCAAGGTTGTGACCGTCTTTCTGACCGCTGCGGAGCAAATCAAGCTCGCTTCTAAGCATTGCCTTATCATCGACATAAGTTATGTCGATAATTGTCTGAGAGGCATCTGAAAATTTTGGTGAAGAAAAATTAAAGAACTTACACGCATATTCCGAAATAAAATAGGTATCTTCGGTAAGATCGTAGATAAACGCAAAAGAATCTGAGCATTCATTAAATGCGCTTATAACATTTTCAAGTTGTTTTATATCAACATCTATCGAATAAACCATATACGCCTCGGAAGTACACTTTCACAGTTCAATAATTATAAACCCTAACCTTTGATCGTTGTATAAAATTTTTCGTAATATCTATATCTTTTTGTTAGCTCACTAAAGTGAAAGTCCAAAATCTCAAATTTTTGGAGATTTTAGAAATTCAAAATATTATTGTTTTTTTAGATAATAATATTTGAAACGATATTTCTAGATACTTTTCATGTTCTTTTGGATTTGATAAAATATTCTGCTCTAATATGAGGGGCAGAATCTCGCCCATACAGGACAACAACAAATGCCAGATTTTTCAAACCCACTAATCGTACAAAGTGACAGAACATTGCTGCTGGACGTTCACGCTCCAAGAGCAGCAGAATGCAGGCAAGCATTGGTGCCATTCGCGGAACTTGAACGCTCGCCTGAGCATCTGCACACATACAGGCTCACTCCCCTTTCTTTGTGGAACGCCTCTGGAGCCGGATTCAAGCCGGAAGACGCAGTAAACGTTCTGAAAGATTTTGCCCGATACGAAGTGCCAAAATCTGTAGAAATCTGGATAAAAGAAACTGCGGGGCGTTTTGGAAAACTGCGCCTAGTCCCAGCCCCTTGGATTGAAGTTCCTGTCGCAGAAAACAAGGTTGAAAAAGTAAAAGAAGAATATCTCTATCTCGTAACAGAGTCTCCAAACGTTTTTAAAGAAATTTCTGCGAGCACGGTCGGCAAAAAATACCTGATGCCAGCAGAATATGTTCCTCCGCAGGACGATTTTATGAAAACCTGCGTTGTCTCGGAAACAGAGAAAAATTTTTGCTTTCAGCTGCTTTTGACAAACAGAGGAACAATAAAGCAGGAGCTTCTAAGAATGGGCTGGCCTGTAAAAGACGACGTTCCCATGGTAGACGGCGCACCACTTGAAATCTCTCTAAGGGAAACGACCGCCTCAGGCTCTCCATTCCGTATCCGCACATACCAGAGAGAAGCCGCAGAATCCATAGTAGGCAACAAAGGGCCTGGAACAGGCTTTGGCACTATAGTCCTGCCATGCGGTGCCGGAAAGACAATCGTTGGAATGACGACTATGAGCCTGCTAAAAACAAACACGCTTATCGTAACGACAAATATAAGCGCTGTTCATCAATGGATTCAGGAACTTCTTGACAAAACAACGCTCACAAAAGACCAGATTTCAGAGTATACTGGCGAGAGCAAGACGATAAAGCCTGTAACGGTCGCAACATATCAGATTCTCACCTGGAGACCAGAGAAAGAAGGTCCCTACCCCCACTTTTCTCTGTTCAGGAAAAACAACTGGGGTCTAATTGTCTATGACGAAGTACACATGCTTCCAGCCCCTGTGTTCAGGGTTGTAGCAGAAATTCAGGCAGTAAGGAGACTTGGGCTTACCGCAACATTGGTACGCGAAGACGGCTGCGAGGGTCACGTATTCAGCCTCGTAGGTCCAAAACGCTACGACGTGCCATGGAAAGACCTTGAATCAGCAGGCTTTATCGCGACGGCTGAGTGCATAGAGCTAAGAATTGACTTGCCAGCCTCGGAAGAAGTGAACTATGCTGTCGCCGAGCCAAGAAAAAAGCACCGTCTCGCAAGCGAGAACCCTGATAAAGTCGCTTACGTCAAAGCCATAGTCGATAAATCACCAGATGACAAGATTCTTGTAATCGGGCAGTACATAGCACAGCTCACAGAAATCGCAACCCTTCTCGGCTGTCCGATTATTACGGGCAAAACACCTAACACGGAGCGAGACATGATTTACTCGCAGTTCAGGAACGGAGAGATTCGCGTGCTTGTAGTCTCAAAAGTCGCGAATTTCGCGATTGACCTTCCTGACGCTAGCATGGCAATACAAGTGAGCGGCACGTTCGGAAGCAGACAGGAAGAGGCGCAGCGGCTCGGTCGTATCTTGCGCCCAAAAGAGAGAAAGTCACGGTTCTTCACGATAATAACCCGAAATACTGTGGAAGAAGAATTCGGAGCGAACAGGCAGAAATTCCTTGCAGAACAAGGATACGCTTACAAACTTGTTCGCTGCAACAGCATAGATGACGTTGACGCAGCACTGGAGCAGCAGTACTGTCTTAACTAGCAAAATTCTGCGAGAGACAACGAGGAGCCTATGGAAATCAATCAGCGAGCACAAAGGATTATAGACTGGCGGGAAAATATGTCTCTGCTGCCAGAAGTGCAGTTTTTTGAGCTTGTACGAGTATATCTCGGCAAAATACAGACACCTTTCAACAAGCAGAATCTAATTGACAATCTAGCTTCGTTTTTGCGGAAGGACGTAAACAAGCAAAAAATCGCGAGTCTGCTCACAAAGACGGAGCTTAAGGTTTTAGCCGCTGTTTGCAGCCTAAACCCTTGCAAAAAATCTACGCTTGCACAGTTTTTTTCTCGTTCTGTAAGCGAAAATACGCTGGACGCGTTGATACTGAACCTTGAAGAGCGTCTAATACTGTTTTCATTTGAGGACAAGCAAACAGGCTCCCCTTGCATAGCCATAACGCCATATCTAGAAGAGACAATCAAACCTCTGGCACAAAGAAAGCTTATCCTTGAGCCTGCAAAAATAAACAAGCAAAGCATTGAAGAAGCAGAGCATCTTTCACCAGAGCTGATTGCAGCATTTGTCTCTTTTCTGCACACAGAGACAGACATCTGCAAGGCGGACGGCACGTTCAAAAAAAAGATTTCGGCGTTATTGGACGAGATTTTCCCAAAAAAGGCACGGCTTCTGCAAGCTGTCACAACAGCGTTTATGAATCTCCTGATTCTAAAAGAAAAAAACGGCGAATACCAGCTTGATTATACAAGGCTCAAAAACTTTGCGGAGCTGGAAAGTGCCGTTCAATACGCATACATTTGCGTCGCAGCAGCAGAACGTGTTTCAAGGACTGAGCTGGTACGACGCGGGCAGATTCTTATAGAGACTGCAATGCATATTCCTCAAGGCGGCTATGAAAACGAAATGCTCCTACGAAGTGCTTTTTTGATCGCAGAGAACCAGAACGATGCCCCTGGCATAGCACCAATTGGTCTTGGAGGAAGATTCTCGCAGCTTCTGAAGCAGGCTCAGACAATGCAGAATAACAATTCAGATGCTCAAGAATCACAAAAAAGCGAGGGCAAGGCAGAGCAAAAGAACCTCTACGAAATGCTTGAGAAACTGTTTGAGAGTGCCGTAAACACAGGCTTCTTCGAGATTGCAGGAACAAGCGAGAACGGAGAGACTGTCTATAAAGCTGGTAAAATCACTGACATGGAAAACTGTGTTTCTGCGTCTAGCTCAGACATAAAAACACTTACTATCGACGCAGGATTCAATATAACGCTCATGCCAGGCCTAAGCTTAAAAGAGCTGATTCCTCTCATGGAATTTATGAACATCGTTCATTTTGATACAGCAGCGAGCTTTGAAATAACCAGAAAGTCAATAATGAAAGGCTTTGACGAAGGGCTTACGACAAAAAGCCTTATGGAACTGCTTGAAAAACATTGCCTTTACGAGATACCGCAGAACCTCGTAATCTCAATTGAGGACTGGAGCCGTTCATACGCATCCGCAACACTTTACAACGGATATGTGCTAAAAATCTCACAGGAGTTTTCAACATCAATCGAAAAGAACCCAACCATCCAGAAAGCAATCAAAGAAATCCTTGCTCCTGGAATCTATTTACTTTCAGTACAGGATGAAGAGGAAGCAAGCAATTTGATAGCAAAAAGCGGGCTTGATTTTATTGGAAGCATAAAGACAACAAAAAAACAGCCCGATACGGTAGGTTTCCCGAGGTTCTTGATTCCTAAAAAATCAGCGGATTTTACCATGGATTCAGCAGAAAACGTGGAAATACCACAGCAAAAAGACATAGACGAGCATCTGCAGAAAATGCACGAGTTCTTGAACGAAATGGAGCTTACAAAAGAGCAGAGAGAGTGTCTTGAGCTGAGAATAAACAGAAAAGCCGTCATTAATACCGAGCAGCTAAAAGCCGACAGCGTTCGCTTTGAAATCGTGGAGGCTGGAGCAATGGATTTTGCGGGCAAAGTGCATATTATAGAAGATGCCATCGCCCACAAAAATGATGTCGAGCTGACTTACGAAGACGAGTCTAAATCCGATGCCCGCAAAGTCACCGTAGTGCGAGGTACGCCGCTCTCGCTGGAACGCTCCGAGCAGGACTCCTCCGTGCTTATCAAGCACGAGGACAAAATGCAGCAGCAGTATTCCGTTGCAAGAGCAAGACTTGTCCGCCGAATTCGCACAACAATTCTGCAAGACTTCTAAGGCGAAACTTCTAGCGAGACTTGAACAAATTCAAAAGAGTAAGGTTTGCTCCAAGCTCGCTTAAGAGCGGAATTTCATAAACTTCGCAAGAAGGCTGACTTTCCGCTTTTTTTATGGCTCTTATCAAAAGATTCTTCGGAGTATTTGACTCATCAATGAATTCAAGGATTTGAACGCTGTATCCTCGCTTCTCCAAAAGCTCTGCCCGGACAGCATCTGTTGCAAGAGCAGCAAAGCGTTCCTTTATAAGCCCGTATTTCAAAAGAGGAGCAAGAGCGGAACCAGCAGGCACGGAGCCTTTTTTTAACTGTAAGTTAAGCTCATGCTGGCAGCACGGCACGCTTAGAATAGCACGGACTCCGCGAGAAACAGCATAGTCAAGGGCATAGTCGGTCGCCGTATCACAAGCATGGAGTGTAACCACTATATCAGGCACATTCTCATTTTTGTATTCAGAAATGTCGCCAACGGCAAACTTAAGGTTTGAGAGCGAAAGCTTATCAGCAAGTGACTGGCAGTAATCAATCACATCTTTTTTCAAGTCCAAGCCAAAAATCTCGGCATCAATGTGCTTAACTACAGAAAAAAAGTATTGAAGGGCAAAAGTAAGGTAAGACTTGCCAGAGCCAAAATCCACAACCCTAAGCGGAGTCTCATCGCCAGCAGCTTTTTTAGCATCAAGCACATCGTCAAGAATATCGTCCACAAATTCAAGGAACCTGTTAATCTGCCTGAATTTATCATAGCGAGCCTTTACTACCCGACCGTCCGCAGTCATAATGCCAAGAAGCACAAGAAAAGGAACGGCTTTGCCTTCTTCCAGAATGTAAGATTTCTTTTTGTTCAAAAGCTGCTGGTTAGTAAAATTTATTCCTCCAGCAACAGGCTGAGATTTACTATTTTTTTCAGTAGCAATAGGATGCCTAATTTCCGTTATCTTGCCTTTTTTATTCGCAAGAATCTGTATTTCTTCCGTCTCACAACGTTTAACGCAAGATTTGAACGTCGTGCCTGCATGTTCTGCAAGAAAGGACTCAAGCTCTGACTCGGAGATTTTTTTATGAAAAACCTGCTTCTCTGTAAATTGTTCGCAAAAATACTGAGCAGAACTGCTTACACCAGCGGCGGCAATTCTTTTTATTTTTATACGGATAAAAGGAGAGCCTAGAATCTCCTCAACATTCTTTACGGGTTTAGAAAGGGTAACTGATAAAATCATGCTCGAATTCTAATGATAAACGCAAGAGCCTGCAAGTAAAAAACACTTCTACTTTCTTGCTAAAATTCCGAAAATAATAGAAGGTAATTGTTTCACGGTGTTTAACAAACAACGTGAAACAAATTTTGGTGAGAAACATTGTGAAACGATGTGAAACAACTAATGTTTCACATTGTATTTTTATTACACAATATGTTATAATTAAACTATGGGAAAAACATTCGTATTCGTCAATCAAAAAGGCGGTGTTGGAAAAACAACATCCGCAATCAACATAGGAGCATTCATAGCACAGGCAGGAAAAAAAGTCCTTCTTGTAGATTTTGACTCGCAGGGAAATATGTCCAGCGGCGTTGGCGTTTCAAAGGAAAAGCCGACAATCTATGAGCTGATTGCAGGAAAATCAACGCCTGAGGAGACCATCAAGCACACACCTGTCGCAAACTTGGATGCTATAAGCGCGTCAATTGATTTGTCAGGAGCCGCAATCGAGCTTGTAAACGAAGAAAAACGCGAATTCTTCCTAAAAAATGCACTCGCACCTATGAAAGACAAATACGACTACATTCTTATTGACTGTCCGCCGTCACTTGGGCTTCTTACCCTTAACGGGCTGACTGCAGCAGATGCCGCCCTTGTTCCTATGCAGTGCGAATATTTTGCTCTTGAAGGAATGACCCTTCTTCTTGAAACTGTAAAAAAAGTTCAAAAATCAATGAATCCAAATCTCATAATCGGTGGAATTTTCTTTACAATGTACGATTCCAGAACACGTCTTGCGCAGGATGTTGTAAGCCGTGTAAAGCGATACTTCGAGGATTCCGTTTTCAATACTATAATCCCTAGAAACGTAAGGCTCTCAGAAGCACCGTCCTACGGAAAGCCTATCTGCCTTTACGACCCAGGCTGCTTGGGTGCGAAAAGTTACAAAAATCTTGCAGAAGAGGTAATGAACCGTGGCTAAATCAAAATTCGGTGGCTTAGGAGGCGGAGCCGATGTCCTTTTTGACAACATCACAAACAAAGATTTAAATTCCGAGGGCGTTCTTGACGGCGTTCATGCAGAAGAGCCTGTAACAGAAACGGCACAGGTCACACAGACACAGCTGGCAAATTTGCCAAAAGGAATTGAAGCTGACGAGAACGGACAGCTTTTTGTAAAAGTTGACCTTTTAAAGCCGAATCCGCAACAGCCAAGACAAGAGTTTGACCCTGAAAAGCTGCAGGAGCTTGCAGACTCCATCAAGGAACACGGCGTAGTACAAGCAATCACGATAGAAGACGCTGGAGACGGCACTTTCTATATTATTGCAGGTGAGCGCCGAACCCGCGCAGCAAAGCTTGCGGGGCTAGAAAAAATTCCTGTGCAGCTACGCAAATACAACGAGCAGAAAAAGCTTGAAGTTGCTCTCATAGAGAATATCCAGAGAGCAGACCTAAATCCTGTCGAAGAAGCAAAAGCTTACCACAAGCTCATGGAAATTGCGGGGCTTAGTCAGGAACAGGTAGCCGTGCGAGTCGGCAAGAACCGCTCAACAGTAGCAAACGCAATTCGTCTCTTAAAACTGCCAGAAGACATGCAGAACGCTCTGGTTCAGAACAACATAACGCCAGGACACGCACGTGCTCTGCTTTCTGTAAAAGACCCGCACGACATGCGTATTCTTTACGGCAGAATAATCGGCAACGGGATGAGCGTAAGGCAGGCAGAAAACTACGCCGCAGAGCTTAACTACGGAGCTGGCAATAAAAAGCAAAAGACCGACCCGCAGCCACGAGACCCAGATTTTGTCGCAATAGAGCAAAAATTCATCGAAGCCTTGGGTACTAAAGTCATATTAAAAGGCTCGCTTGAAAAAGGAATGCTTGAAATAGAATATTTTTCTCGAGAAGACTTGGACAGGCTGTACTCAATCTTTACCAAGCAGGAAGCTTAACAGGGCTCACGCCGTTCTACTCTCCTACAAACTCCACATAATTCTCCCTCGTCACCACCGAGAAAGAAATCTCCGGGTAGTTTTTTGAGAATGTGAGCGGGCACTTTGTATTTGCTTTCCTAATCAATAAAAATTATAATATTTTTCGATTATATTCAGAATTTATTCATAATTTTTTCTGATTACAAATAGAATAGCATCCCTACTGCAAATAAACAAAAGGCAGCTCCAAAACTCAAGTTTTTAGAGCTGCCTTAATTTAACAGTAAACCACAGTTTTTATATCTATATCAATAATAAAACTACAGTACAGGCTTCATTGCAGTCATGTATGCACGGAGTTTGCGTCCTACAACCTCAATTGGGTGGTTGCGGATCTCAGCGTTTACATTGACAAGCTCAGTATTGTTTACGCTTGTGTCTTTGTTGCTCAAACCTTTACCGATAACTTCTGTAGTTACTTTTGGCATGAGGTCTTTTGCCATCATTGGAGCAGCAACGCGAGCGAAGAGGTAGCAGCCGTATTCTGCTGTGTCGGAAATGACCCGGTTCATCTCATAGAGGCGTTTGCGGTCGATGAGGTTTGCGATGAGCGGAACTTCGTGGAGTGACTCGTAGTAAGCGCTCTCCTCTTTGATTCCTGCGTCAACCATTGTCTCGAATGCAAGCTCACAGCCGGCT
>CADCRJ010000005.1 GCA_902803735.1 uncultured Spirochaetaceae bacterium | reverse complement strand
TCTTTTTGATTTTTTTTGTGGTGATTAAAATTTTAAAGATTTACGCTTTTTTTGTAAATTCTCAACTAAACTCGAAATTCAGAGTAAATAAAAAAGGACTGTCGCATTATAGCAAACAGTCCTTTTTTTGTCGCTCAAACCGCTACGGCTGTATTCGAGTTTTATCAAAGTCCGAGCCGTTCAAGAACTTACTCAAAGATTCCTGCCAAAGCGGGAGCTTAAAATCCAAAGCCTTCTGGATTTTAACCTTGCTTAAAACAGAATAAGCAGGGCGTTTTGCAGGAGTTGGATACTCAGCCGTCGTGCAAGAATTTACTACGCACTCAGCATTTGTAACCAAACCAAGCTCCACAGCCTGTTTTTTTATTTCCTGCGTAAAATGGAACCATGTGGTCTCTCCTTCATCGGTCACATGGTATATTCCAAATGAGACAGGATTTCCAGACTCAGCTCGCTCGATAATCTTAATTATAACACCAACAAGATCTCCGCAGAATGTCGGGCTTCCAGACTGATCCGCAACAACTTTTACGCTGTCCCGCATATTCATTGCGCGAATCATGGTATAGACAAAGTTCTTACCAGCCCAACCATAAAGCCAAGCTGTACGCAAAATATAGAAAGCCTCAGTGCTAGCGACAACCGCTTTATCACCAGCAGCCTTCGTAGCTCCGTAAACGCCGATTGGAGCAACAGGCATGTCCTCTGTATAAGGCACAGAGCCAGTACCGTCAAAAACATAATCAGTAGAAATATGAATAAGCTTAGCACCGCACTCTTTTGCAACACGCGCAATATTTGCAGGACCTAAAGCATTGAGCTTTTCGGCAAATTCTGCTTCGGACTCAGCCTTGTCAACGGCTGTATAGGCTGCACAGTTTATAATAAAACTGAGAGATTTTTCTGCGGCAAAAGCCTTCAAAGCAGAATAATCAGTAATATCAACGTCGCAGTCAGAAGAAACATAATCAATGTGCTTCTCGGAAAGCTGTCTGCACAGCTCTGTTCCGAGCATTCCTTTGCAGCCGATAACCCAAATCATGCACGTGCTCCGTAGTTTTTCTCAATCCATTTTGTGTACTCGCCTGAAAGGATGTTCTCAATCCACTCAGGATGCTTCAAGTACCAGTCAACGGTAAGAGAAAGCCCCTGCTCAAAGGTCATCTTGCGTTCCCATCCAAGCTCGCGCTTTATTTTAGCGCAGTCAATTGCATAGCGGGCATCGTGTCCTGGACGGTCTTTTACATGAACAATTGTCTTCTCAACATCATATGTAGATTTTCCAATGCGAGAGCAAACAATCTCAATAAGCTTGTGAAGCAAATCGATGTTTGTCCACTCGTTTTCACCGCCAATATTGTATTTTTCGCCAGTTTTACCAGAATTCACAATCTGCCAGACTGCACGGTTATGATCCTCTACATAAATCCAGTCCCTTATATTCTTGCCTTCACCATAAACAGGAAGATTTTTTCCGTCTCGGATATTAGCAATCATCAAAGGAAGAAGTTTCTCTGGAAACTGATAAGGTCCATAGTTATTTGTACAGTTTGAAAGAGTTATTGGCATTCCATAAGTATGGAAATAAGCCATTACGATATGATCGCTCGAAGCTTTGCTCGATGAATAAGGTGAACGTGGGTCATAAGGTGTCGTCTCTGTAAAATAACCAGTTGCACCAAGAGAGCCGTATACTTCATCAGTTGAAATATGATGAAAAAGTACGTCATCACGAATATTATCAAGCGAAATGTTCCAAAAATTGCGGGCAACATCAAGAAGCGTGTAAGTTCCCATTACATTAGTACGGATAAAAGCTTCTGGTCCCAAAATAGAACGGTCAACGTGGCTTTCAGCAGCAAAATGAATTACTGTATCAATGTCATACTGTTTGAAAATGCGCTCTATCTGAGCACGGTCACAAATATCAACTTTCTCAAAGAAATATCTGCTTCCACCAAATTTCTGCTCAACAGAAGCGAGATTCGCAGGATTGCCCGCATAAGTAAGGCAGTCAACATTAACAATACGACCTTCAAAGCCAGAGTCCATAAAGGATTTTGAACCTGTCGCACTTTCTCCAAAAAGATAGTTTATAAAGTTAGAACCGATAAAGCCACAGCCGCCAGTTATTAATACATTCTTTAATTTTCTTGACATAAATTCTCCTATAAAAACTCAGTAAAACAACTAACGAAGCCATTTACCGTTCATATCAAAATAATCCGCATTCAAATCAAAAGAAGGGTGTTTTCCGTCTTTTTCAGAAAGCAAAGGCTCAAGTCCTGGAGCAACCGCATTCCAGTCTATGCCAATTGTGGAATCATTCCACATCAAGCCGCCCTCGCCTTTTGGATCATAAAAATCAGTACACTTATATGTAAAGACCGCCGTCTCGCTCAAAACATAAAATCCATGAGCAAATCCCTGCGGAATATAGAATTGATTCTGAACAGAACCGTCAAGAACAACTCCATAATATTTACCAAAAGTCGGGGAATCTTTTCTCAAATCAACAGCAACGTCATAAACTTGCCCAGATACGACACGAACGAGCTTTCCCTGCGGATGCTCTGTCTGAAAGTGAAGACCTCTCAAGACACCTTTAGTAGACAAACTTTGATTATCCTGCACAAAGGTCATTTTTAAGCCTGCTGCAAAAAAATCCCTTTCACTATAGGACTCAAAGAAATATCCTCTTGAATCGCCAAAAACTTTTGGCTGTATTTCATAAAGTCCAGGAACAACAATACCGTCAACAGAGCAAGTTTTAAATTCAAAAGCCATTATTTCTCTCCCGCGATATATTTCAAATATGCACCATAATCTGTCTTATAGCCAGAACCAAGCTCGATAAGCTTTTCCTTTGAAATCCAGCCATTTGCAAATGCAATCTCTTCTATACAAGACACATACATTCCCTGACGCTTCTCAATAGTAGCAATAAAGTTGCTTGCTTCCAAAAGACCGTCATAAGTTCCTGTATCAAGCCAAGCCATACCTCGACCAAGAAGCTCGACAGCAAGAGCCGATTTTTCGAGATAAGCGTTGTTAACAGCCGTTATCTCAATCTCGCCTCTAGCACTAGGCTTAACATCAGCAGCGATTTTCACGACATCATTGTTATAAAAATACAAACCAGGAACAGCATAATTAGACTTTGGATTTTTTGGTTTTTCTTCAATTCCCAAAACCTTGCCGTCTGAATCAAATTCTACGACGCCATAAGCCGTAGGATCTTTTACAAAATATCCAAAAATAACGGCTCCTGCCTGCTTTGTCTCTATACGCTGAACAGCATTTTTCAAAGTCTTAGTGAAACTCTGTCCATAAAAAATATTATCGCCAAGAACAAGGGCTACGTCGTCATTTCCTATAAAATCACGTCCAACAATAAATGCATCTGCCAAACCACGAGGCTTGTCCTGAACAGCATACTCAAAATGCATTCCAAGCCAGCTGCCGTCACCGAACAGCTCCTCAAACAATACTATATCGCGAGGGGTTGAAATAATAAGAACATCCCTTATACCCGCAAGCATAAGACAGCTCAACGGATAATAAATCATAGGTTTGTCATACAACGGAAGAATTTGTTTTGAAACAGCTTTTGTAATTGGATAAAGACGGGTGCCACTACCGCCTGCTAAAATTATACCTTTCATAGTTTACACCTTTCATAGAATATCATAAATCGATTTTTCATACAATAAAAAAAACCGCTAAACAAGAGTTTAGCGGTTTAAGCTGCCTGTAGGACTTGGACCCACGACCCCGAGATTACAAATCACGTGCTCTACCAGCTGAGCTAAGGCAGCATCGAAGTGATGTGTAGTATATTATAGAAATCATAAAACTTTGTCAACAGTTTTTAAATTTTTTTTGCATTTTTTTTATTTTTTTCAAGAACGGTCTAAAAAAGTCCTCAACTCATTAAGAACCCTCTTTTTGTCCAATGTCCATAAGGGTTCAACAACGAGGCTTTTTGGGGGATCCCCTGTAATACGATGAACAACCATATTTTGAGGTAACAATATCAAGGCTTTTTTTAATATATCAAAGTACTCGCTCTTAGAAAGAGCTTCAAACTTCTTCTCCCTGTATAAATCCGCAAGCTTTGTGTGCTCCACTACATAAAGAACCGTAAATTTTATTCCACCTACTTTTTGAGCACAGATAAAACGCACCGTCTCAAGCATATCATCAACAGTCTCAAAAGGAAGTCCAAAAATCACGTGCGCAACCACATGAATATTAGGGGCGACTTTTTGAATACGACCAACACAATCTGCAAAATCTACGTCCGTATAGCATCTGTTTATAAAAGCACCTGTATTTTCATTAGATGTTTGCAACCCAAGTTCTATCTGAACAAAATACTGCGTACTTATTTTTTTCAGACGTAAAAGCATATCATCGTCTATACAATCAGGACGCGTAGCAATCGCAAGCCCCACAACATCTTCCTGAGATAATGCTTCCCTGTATTTGCTTTCAAGAACGCTATGATCTCCATAGGTTGCAGAAAAATTCTGAAAATACGCTATATATTTTCCATTTCCTTTGATTTTTGATTTTACGAGAAGTTTTGCTTTTGCAATCTGCTCCGTAACAGAGGATTTTTCCAATGGCACAAAGTCTCCAGAACCATGTTCGCTACAAAATATACAGCCGCCCAAGCCTTTTGTGCCGTCCCTGTTCGGACAAGTACAACCTGCGTCCAGAGAAATTTTATAAACCTTGCAACCGAATTTTTCTTTGTAAAACTGAGAGACTGATATATAAGGAATCAAAAGAAATCTCCTTCTAATAAAAACAAGGGCTGTCCAGCCTTTGCCAGACAGCCCCTCAACTTTTAAAAATACTTTTTTTTCTTTATAAGGAGGTTAAATATGATAAAGAATAGAAGCCTAATTTATTTAGCGTTTCAAGCTCAATACAGTCTCAAGCAATGTATCTGCAGTCTGTATTGTTTTTGCATTGCCCTGGAATCCACGCTGAGTTACAATCATGTCTGTAAACTGCTCTGTCAAGTCAACGTTTGACATTTCAAGAGCACCAGCAAGGAGTGAACCTTTACCAGCAATACCGCTTGTTCCGATATTTGCAATACCAGAGTTAATGCTTTCTACGTAAGTGTTGTCACCAGCTTTTTCAAGACCACCCTGGTTAGTGAATGTTGCCATTGCGAGCTGTCCGATTGTGCGGTTTGTACCGTTTGAGTATACACCAGTAATAACTCCAGACGAGTCAATCTTGAAGTTCTCAAGGTAACCCATTGTATAGCCGTCCTGATAGAAAGCTTTTGTAGAGCTGCTTGAAGCACTCTGAGTAATTGTATTAATCTGGCTGCCGATTGTACCAAGATTGATGTTCATTGTCTGGCGCAAAGGATTGCCGTCTTCGTCTAGATTTGACTCAGGAACCAAATATGAAGCCTGAAGAATAATCTCTCCAGTCTCATTAGATCTACCACCAGCAGCATCAGTTACAGCCTGCAAAGTTCCAGTATTATCAAAATAAACTCTGAAAGTATTCGTCTCACCTGCTGTAGTTCCAATACCAACCTGTGTCTGTGTAAATTCTGCATTGTCAGGGTCAACTACAACAGTTGCATCCCACTGGTTTGGTGCATCAGGAACACGCCTAAAGTTTACAGCAAGGTTGTGTGCATTACCGAAAGAATCGTAAATCTTGAACTCAGTTGCCCATGTGCCTTTTGCAATCTCAGCCTCAGTAGCGTTCTCCTCTGGAATCAGAGGTGTATTTTTGTTCAAGTTGCAGGCAAAATTTACGTTCTGAGTAGCTTTTGCAGGATCCTTTGAGCCTACAGGAATAATCAAATCTTCTGTGCTTGCAGATGTTCTAAGAACCATCTCACCATCAATTTCGCGAGCCATCCAACCCTGAACTTTGTATCCATTTGCTGGGTTTACAAGAGTTCCGTCTTTATCGAGACCGAAAGCACCTGCTCGTGTGTAGTAGCTTTTTTCACCATTTTTCTCAAGGAAGAAACCGTTTCCCTGAATTGCAACATCTGTTGAAATTCCTGTTGACTGAAGGTTTCCCTGTGTGAAAACAGTATCAATTGCAGCGACTGTCATACCAAGACCAACTTCTTTAGGGTTTACACCACCCTTTTCCTCAGTTGGTTTTGCAGAGCCTGAAAGCTGCTGGCTGATCATGTCCTGAAAATTTACACGACCGCGTTTAAAACCTGTCGTATTAACATTGGAAATGTTGTTTCCAATGACATCCATACGAGTCTGGTGGTTCTGCAAACCAGAAACGCCAGAATAAAGTGATCTCATCATATAGCTACCCTCTAAAAATCCAAATATATAACAACCAGACGCGAAATCGCCCACGTCTGGAACTAATTAGTTATCGTATACTGCTCGAACCTTGTTCATATCGTAGAACATACCGTTAACTTTTACCTGAGGATTTACGCCGCGTGTCATAGCTTCAACAACGCCTGTTGTCGTAGTGTCACCCAAGTCAAGCTCGACGGTTCTGCCGAGCGTGCTCTGAGCCTCTGTAGAATTAATCATAGACGTAAGTCTCTCAAAACTCTGGCTCATGTTTGTCATCTGTTCAAGAGAAGAGAACTGTGCCATCTGTGCAATAAACTCTGTATTTTCCATAGGACTTGTTGGATCCTGATTCGACATCTGCGTAATCAGAATCTTGAGAAAATCATCTTTTCCAAGTTCATGGCTCGGCTGTCTGCCGTTTGCATTCAATGTTTTATTGAACATATCAACAGCATTATCAAGCTGAACTTTTTCAGATGCACTCATTGTGGTATTTATATCCATGCTCCACTTCCTTTTTACAAAACTATACTTTATAATCGGAACAATTCCTAAACGACTTAAAGAAAATTAAATTTCTAAGCCACAATGTTGATTCCTGATGTTGAAGAAACCTCATAATCAACAGAAGAATCAGATTCCGCAACGGCAAGCTCTCCGTAAGTACGCTCTGCATGGAACGATTTATTGAAATCATTGCCGCCGTCATTCTGAGCGAACCCCTGCTGGCTGTCACCCTGAGAAAAATTAAGGTCAAAACTGCCTGTCTCATAGCCACTCTGAGCAAATGCCTGCTTAATAGAGTCAATGTTGTCTTTAAAGGCTTCATAAGCCTCCCTTGACATTACCGTAATCTGACCTGAAACAAGCTTGTCTGAGAGCGAAAGGCTGATTTTTACATTGCCAAGGCTTTCTGGGCGAAGAACAAGGTTTATTGAGCCTTGATTATTGTCTTTAAGGATAATATTTCCTGCTTTTACAAACTCAGGGGCATTGTTCTGAACTGTGTTAGCAAGCATCTGCTGGAACGCAGAGCCATTTGCGCCCGCACTTTGCTGAGAAGACGAAGTGATGTTCTGCTCCGCAGTATGCATCAAATCCATTGTCATCTGTACAGACTGCTCAGTTTCCTGATTATAAGCAATCTTAAGCTCTTCCTTAGAAACAGCAGCAGAGCGAGAAACAGTCTTGTCAGCAGACAATTCAACGCCAGAGCGTTTTGCAGTTCTCAAATCATGCACAGAAACCTGAGCACCAGATTTTTTCTCAACCCTTATTTCTGAATCAGAACCTTTCTTGCCCATAGCTACTTGCTTTGAGTCACCATCAGAGACAGATTTCTCGCCTATCTCGGCAGCAAAAGCAGTCTGAACGTTCTGCAAGAATTCCTCTGGATTTTCCATAGAAACATCCTGTGCATAACGTAAGTCCTTGTCATCTGTAAGAACTTCTGGATTAAGCTGACCCTTTTTTAGCAAGGTCTCAATTTTTTCATCAAGTTCTGGATTAGAATCATTTTTTTCAACAGAGCGAAGCCAAGCCAAAGACTTCTCATTCATAAGAACGTCTTTGTCACTAACCTGCTCCTGCACTTCAGAAATCAAATCAGCAGCAAGTTCTGCCGAATCTGTCTGCGCAAGAACGACCTCGTCTGAGCCAGACTGCAAAACAGCCACATTCTGAGCCAAAGCAACAGAATCAACCTCTGATTCTGCAATCAGCTCGCTCTCATTGTTATTGGCAGAGTCATTCTCTTCCTGATTTGTATTTTGTGTTTTTTGATTTTTGTTAGCAGATGCAACTTTTTCATCATTGGAATTATTTTTTGTTTCCTGAGCCAATGTTTCAGATGATTCAGTTTTCTCTGATTTTGACACAGGGTTCTGATTCTCGGTTCTCTCGCTTTCTTTAGCAGCCCTAAGAGTTTCTGCAAAAGAAGAGCCGCTGTTCTCTACAGGCTTGCTCCGCGAAAAATCCTGAACCTGTGCCTGTGGCACCATCTGCTCAATTTGAATTGGGTTCATCAGCACGACCTCCACAAAACATCGGTGTACAATCGTGCCTGTCATGGCAGCTGCAAATCTATTGCAATTACAGGCAACAGAAATGCAAACAGCCTAAATTTAATCTAACGAAGCAGGTTTGTTCGCCATCTTTCTTTCGACAGCAGCAGCACGGTCAGCAGGGAAATTCATAAGCCAAACAGATGACATTGATGTAGTCCTGCTGGCAGCTGCCATTTCATCAGCCTTTCTCAGAATATCGATAATATCCTGATCAACCATTCCTACAAGCTGCTCAACGGCAGTCTGCGGAGGCATACTGTTCAAATAAGACACGATTTGTTCGATGTTTCTATTTCTATCATCGTACTTTTTGACCTGATTGTTGAATGTTTTTTCACGTTCATCCTGCGATTTTCTGCGTTCCTCAAGTTCCTTCGCAATAGCCTCGTTCTGGTTCTCAACATTGCTTATGTCGGTCTCACGCTTATCAAGTTCCTGAGTACGAGCGTCTAAAGCCTCTATTCGCTTTGCAAAACGGTCTTCGTCCAAATCCCCTGAAAAAGGATTCGACTTTGTAGCTGTAGTAGAAGTCTGCGGTGTAAGCCCCATAAGCTTATAGACAGGGGCAAAAATTTTTTTTGCATGAATTACGCCAAGGTAATCAAACCACATCAGTCCACCCAAAACAAGAATTATAATCAAAAAAAGCAAGGCGATTGTCTTTCCAATACCACCGTTTCTTCTTGCCATATATATATCCCCTCAAATACTTTTTCTTATCGGGCACATTGCACTGCCCTAGCTAAAAGCGATAAAACTTCTAAAAGCAAAAGTTTTTAGAAATTCCCTTTTATTTTCGGAATTCCTAAAACTAAAAATTAGTGTATATTATTTTTTTTATTCTTACAAATCCATTGAAATAAAAATTTTGAATTTGCTTTTAGTTTGGTCAGGCTTAGGATTTGGTCTGTAAGACCACGTAGCTCCTAAATCGAAACAATTTGCAGAATCTGCAAAAAATCCCGTATTCGGGGACATTGTAAAGAAAAACGAGACGGAGACCTCATCAGAATAATCTTTTTTTTCTACATTTTTCGCAATTTCATAAGTCCTCTTTGCATCCCAGAACTCCTTATAGTCATAGCAGATTTTCCCTGTATAAGAGACGAATACAGAGAGCCTGTCAGCATACAGGGACAAAGCAGGCAAGCCCTTCTGCAGCTCCATAGAAAAAAGCGTAAGCCTTGCAGTTCCTTGCGCAAAATATCCCATACTAGGAAAAAGCGTCGCGGACAAAGAAAGCGGGCAAAACAACGGAATCTTAGCACCAACGGTTCCTCCCGCATTAAGGTATTTTTCTTTGACCTTAAAGTCAAAATCAGTATATTCCACATTTGAATACTCAGCCCTTATAAAGGGGCGTAAGTAAATACCGCTTATTTTGTACACGCCAGGACTAGCCTTATGCATATTCGAGAAATAAAAATAAAACTCGCCAGCAGTATTGAAACCAAAGGTATCATACTCGTCCTCATCTTTTATTTCCTTGCCATACAAAAAGTTGCCCTCAACACCTGTAGAAAAAGAAGCCGTAAGTCCTCGCCACAGAACATTTGACAGGGCTGCTGAATAATAGCTCTGCATAAATCCCTGGCTGTCAAAAATTACTGTCGTGCTGGAAGAATAACTTAGAGCCGTGTTACCGCCCGAAAAGCTCGCCATCATGCCGCCATTCTTGTCAAAAACATTGTAACCACTAGAAAACAAAAACTGATGATCACCCCAAGGATTTGTGGTGATATAAGTCGCTCCGAGTATGCCCATACCATCCTGCACAAAATCTCGGTTATAAACAGGAACTATGCCAATAGGAAAAAGTGAGCCATGAAAAGCATACTTTAGGGGATTATATTTAAAAGTAGCCCCCGGAGTCTCTTTCTCTTGGACTTCAACAGCAGGTTCCTCTATTTTGACGCTTGATTCGTCTTCAATGCCATCGCTCAAAACCTCGCAAGGCTCAGCCTCTTTGGGGCAAACAAAGGAAGGCTGCAAAGAAAACTCATCAAAATCTGATGGGTAAAACGAAACCATGCGCAGAGGATTTGACTCGTATTCGGAGCAGACCGCAAAAACACTTACAACGGGACTGTCTCCCTGTGCAGAAAGATTCTCAGAACTTGCCCAAGAAAGCGGAATGCACTCCAAAATGCCGCAAGAAATGTTTTTGTTCTGCAAGTAAAGCTTTGCTTCGCTTGTAGAACGGTCAATCTCAACAATGCCGAGCCGTGAGAAATTCCCGCTTCTGTCGCCAAGAGCAGCCCAAGAGAAAGAGAACACAAGTCTCTCTGATGAACTTGAGACAAGATGCAGCTTGTGCACAATAAGCTCAACAGGTTCCGATAACTGCTCCTCGCCTGCTTCTGAAATAAGCCTAAACCCATACTCAGCTTTAATGCCATCAGAAGAGAAAAGCCGGAGGTTCCAAGAAAGCCCTTTTTTGACAATTGCGGCGAACAGGTTATTTTCTACAAATACAGGCGTATAAGGTATTTCGCCTTCAGAAAACGTAAATTTCTGCTCGCCAGCCGTTGCCGTATTATCATACATACTAACAAATCCAAGAGCAGGCGTATCGTTCTCTTCATAGAAGTACGCGTCACGGACACCTGTATCAGAAAGCTGCCTATACTTTTTTGTCTTGAACGAATATTCGCCGACAACATTTTTGTAAGTCTGCTTTGCAAGGCAACGGCTTATAGCCAGAGAAGAGCCATCAAAACTAAAGCTCACCCGTGAAACGCCTGTAATGCTCAAAAGCTTCTTGTTCTTAAGCTTTTTTCCGTCTTTATTAAAAGTCGCAAGTCTTATAGCATTTGAAGCCCTGTCATAATAAGCGACCTTCGTAATTCCGCTAGACGAATCATAAAAAGAATCCATCGTAGATACAACTGATTTTTTGTGGGAAATATTCTGAAAATCCCGCTTAGACGTATTTGAACGTATCTTGCATCTGAACAGAGTCCACTCACTATCCAAGCTTTTTCCGTATGTCTTTTTGAAAATTCCTGCAACAAAACTCAATGAGGTAGACGTTCCTGCTCGGTGCCAGAATTCGCAGTATTTTTCCATACCATAAGTACGCTGTAAATAATCCGCGAACATTGCTCCAAAAACATACGCGTCAGTACCGCCAGGAAATGTGTCCCGTGCTCCAGTCACATCCCGCCAATCAGGAAACATATTATCCTCGCGGGCTTTATAAACAATCTGCGTTGCAAACGGGTCGTTAAGACGTCCGCCTTTTTCTCTGCTCTCAAAAGAAACCGTGACGCCTTCCATCCAGAATGTTGTAAGACTGAGCCAGGCAGGGTTTATGGCATCAGAAATAACAGCAGACAGTTTTCTCATTCCGTCGCTTTTTACGTTCAAAGAAACAGCATGCGTAAGCTCATGGAAAAAAACAGCCGTTATTGTCTCATCGAACATATCAAGCTCTTCGTCAGGAACTGTATCGTAAAGCACGATTCGGTTGTATGGGAGAGGCGTAAAGTAAGCGTTCATAACGTCTATGGAGCGTGTCAATGTAACAGGAAAGTGTTGGTACGGCTCCATGTCAAGAAGTGCCGAAATCTGTTCGTAATAGCCGTCGCAGACAGCCTCTATTTTGCGAGCTGAGACCTCGCATTCTTTTGGATATAGGATATCAAAATATTTGGTTTTTAGAACTGATAAGGAGCCTGCCCCTGTTAAATCACCGCCTTTTGCATAGCAAAAAAACGATGTCACAGCAAAGCAAACAAGGAGAAGAAACTTTTTCATAGCATATAGTAGCCCTATTTTTGCTTTTTAAGCAATTAGGGCTACCATGCACTTTAATTACAAAGAACCTGCTACAGCTGTTCCGAGAGTAATGTCGTTCTCAGCCGTAACGATTTCGTAGAAAATACCGCGTTTTTTTGTAAGATACTCATACAAAGCACTTTCTACTCTGAGTCGCAAATTGTATGTTTTTGCATAAGTCGTTCCATTGCAAAGAATTGCAACAGGATGCAACGGATTCTTGCCCTCTCCAGTCTGAACAGCGTTTGCACCAAGAATTGCTGTTGCATAGCCTGCACAACGCTCAACTGCCGCATCAAAAAGCTCCCAGACAATCTTGCGGTCTCTTTCGTCAGCACACAAATCAGCGACTGTACCAGCCTCAAACGGAGCATGGAGGAACATATTCATCTCAATGAGAGTAAGATCCTGCAATGCAGAAACACGTTTTGCTGTCTCATCAGAGAAAAGCCCCTCTTTAGCAGCTGTAGTGATAAGCTCAAAGCCCATCTTGCCTAAATATGCACCAGAGCAGCATTTTTCAAGAATGAACTGACCAGGGCAGTTTGTCTTTTTATCAACGGCAAGGTCAAAATCAGAGCGACCGATTTTGTCACATTTGCCAGACTCGCATACGACAATCTGCTTCTCAATGCTCTCGCCGTTTTTCTCTGCTGCTGGCTGGATATAAGCAGCATTCATGCCAGTTCCGAGGATAAATCCTATATAGCTCGAATACTCAGCACCATTGCGGGCACAAGCACGCCCCGCAAGCAATGCAGCAACTGTATCATTCAAAAGAGTGATTCTTGATATTTTGTTCCATCCGCGGCTTTCGAGAACGCTGACCAAAGTCTTTCCGACAGGAACGCCAACAACCTCAGGAGCCTTTACTTCCTTGCTAAAGCCCAAAGTGATTCCGTCGCCGTCCTTTGTGATTTCCATTGGATAGCTAAAGCAGAAACCGATTTTATCAGCTTTGTTTTTAAGATAATCGATATTATCTGCAAACTGGTTGAAGAATTCAACTTTAGAAAGCTCCCTCTCTACGCCAGGCATACAGGTTTTCTTAAAGTCAGAAATGGAAGCGTTTCCATTTTCGTCGAAAGAAACAAGGCAAGAGCGGAAATTAGTACCACCCGCATCTATTACGATAATTTTCTGTCCTTTTGGTGCTTTTTCAGGAGGAAGCATCCAAGTGCGAATCATATCCTCGCCAGATTTCTCTTTTCTTCCCTTTTTAAAAAGCCCCAAATCCATATCATAAAGAATGGACTGTACGCATGCATCAACGTCAATCTTGGCATTAAAATTATGCCTCAGCAAAAAAGATGAAACTTCCGCTTCCATAAAAAACTCCAGATTTTGAAAATAAACAAACAGTAAAAATTCTGTCTCTCTATTTTCTTATAAATCAAAGGAAATTTCAACTTGTTATATTAGCAGTTTTTTTACTTTTATTTTTTACTAATAAAACTATGATAACTTCGATTTTAATTCTGCAACGTCCATGGTTAAATTCGAGACAAGTGCCCTCTGACGATTAAACTCATTTAGAAGAACTGTCATTATCATGGTGTCAATAAAAAAACTTGCGGAGCAAAACTTTGCAGATTATAATAATACTTTATAAACAGTAAATATTACTTTTTAGGAGGAGCCAATGAAGAACATTAAAGCTTATATCATTAAACTTCT
>CADCRJ010000004.1 GCA_902803735.1 uncultured Spirochaetaceae bacterium | reverse complement strand
TTCACCAAGCCTTCTTTGCACTTGGTCAAAACGCCGTCTTCGATTGTCAAAACATCATTTTCAATGTTGTCCATTTGTTCTTTCTCCATTTTTGTTGTTCCAAAGGTGTATATAAATTATTTGAATGATGACAATTTTATAAAAATTCTAGAATCAAATAAATACGAAGGCGTAATTGATTCATTTACGAATGAATAACACATAACAAGAAATTCAAAGCCGATGGTGGGGAAAAGTGCAAGGTTTACGTTTTTGGTGATAAGTTCAGGAAGCTCTTTGTCGATTCTGGGCAGAAACTTATTCTAACTTCCCATAGACAAATAAGTGTTTTTGAGTGAAAATATAAAGGGGTGGGGAGTGAGTATCAGTGGCATCAAAAATAAAAATGAAAATTGCGTACTGCCCGATTTGTAACAGGGAGCACGCAATGGAGCTTTTAGGCAGAGGGTTTCTCGTGCAAGTAAATGGAAACATGGTTTTTATGGACGAGGAATTTTATCGCTGCCCAGAAAAGCAGGAATTATATACAACAGAACCTCACCTTGCGGAAATGATTGAAGAAAGCCGCAAAAATCGGGATAATTTACCCTATGAAAACCCAATTGACTACTCTTTGTTACATCCAAAAAAATAATTCATACCTTATGCTTCACAGGGTCTCAAAGAAAAACGACATAAACCACGACAAATGGATTGGTGTTGGTGGTCATTTTGAGGCTGGTGAAAGCCCTGAGGACTGCCTTCTGCGAGAAGTAAAGGAAGAGACTGGCTATACGCTTACTTCCTATGCGTTCAGGGGAATAGTTACTTTCGTTGCTGATGATGACCCTGCCGAGTATATGTGCCTTTATACCGCAGACGGGTTTACAGGTACGGAGCTTCCTTGTGACGAGGGCGTTCTTGAGTGGGTTCCGATAAATGAAATTGAAAATCTTGAGCTGTGGGAAGGCGACAAAGTGTTTTTGAGGCTTTTAGCACAAAACGTACCATTTTTTTCACTTAAACTCGTTTACAAAAATGGTACGCTCGTAGAGAAAATATTGAACGGAAAAGCCCTGCCGTGATTTGCGGGGCTTTGGTAGAAACAAGGGGCACGTATTTTGATACAGCCTCTTGCTTGCTAGGCTTTTAAAAGACCGCTCTCAAATTTTCGCTTCTCGGAATCTTCCGCAGCCCTGTAGAAAATCGCAGTATTTCCTATAATACGAACGAGCGTTGCATTAATTTTCTGGGAAATTTCTTCGCTCAGTTCTCTTTTTTCTTCCTTAAATTCATTGAACTTTATTTTTATAAGCTCATGGATAGCGATAAGGCTGTCAATCTGCTTTATCTGCTCTGCTGTAACGCCTGCGCCGCCTATCTGAACAAGCGGCGAGAGTGGTTGTGCATTTTTTTCAAGGAATTTTCGTTGTTTGCTTGTTAATTCAATCATAAGTTCAATTTTATAGCTTATAATAATAAAAAACAACTCAGTTGTTTAAATCATTACATTTCGATATAATTAAACAAAGACTTTTTTGAGGAAGAACTATGCCAAAAATTGAAGTAAACGAAAAACTGTTTTTTAACCTTTTAGGTAATAAATATGATTATGATACTCTTGAAAAAAAACTCACTTTTGGAAAGGCTGAGCTTGATGAAAAGCCTGACATGAGCCAAGGCGAGAATGAGCGAGTAATCAAAATTGAGCTTAACGACACTAACCGCCCTGATTTGTGGTCTTGTGGTGGCGTTGCACGCTGCCTTCGCTTGCATGAAGGTGCAAAACGCTCTGATTACTCAAAATTCCTTTCTCGTGCAGGTGCTGTAAAAGAGTGTGGCGAGAGAGTCGCTATCGTCGATGCCGATGTAAAAGAAGTTCGTCCTTACATGGTCAGCTTTGTAATTTCTGGCAAACCGATTGATGACCCAATGCTCAAAGATATCATACAGACTCAAGAAAAACTTGCATGGAATTTTGGACGCAAGAGAAAGTCCATTTCAATGGGAGTTTATCGTGTAAGCCAGATTAAGTGGCCTGTTCACTATACGGCTGTTGACCCTGATACAACTAGCTTTGTACCTTTGCAGTGTACTGAGCCTATGACTTGCCGTCAGATTCTTACAGACCATCCAAAGGGAAAAGATTTTGGATGGATTTTGAAGGATGCAAAAAAATTCCCGCTTTTAAAAGATGACAAAGGCGAAATCATGTCTATGGCTCCGATTATCAATTCTGCAACTTTGGGAGCCGTTCAGGTTGGCGATAAGGATTTGATGGTTGAGCTTACTGGCGATAACATGGAGAACCTTATCCTTTCTGCAAACATTGTAGCATGCGATTTCTATGACGCAGGATATGAGATTTTGCCTGTAAAAGTTGTGCATCCTTATGAGACAGGCTTTGGAAAGGAAGTTACAGTTCCTTTCTATTTCCAGAAAACAACAAAGGCAACTCTTGCTGAAATAAATAAAAAACTTGGCTGCGATTTGACAAAGGCTCAGGTACTTGATGCTCTTTCTCGTATGGACAATGACGTTACGGCTCGTGATATTCCTGTAACAGAAAAATCTGCTGGATTTGTCGCTGCAAACGGAACGGACGTTGAGTTTGAGCTTTCTCCTGCTCCATACCGTAACGACTTCTTGCATGAAGTTGACGTAATTGAGGACGTTATGATTGGTGTCGGTCTTGATAACTTTAAGCCAGCCCGCCCAAGTGATTTTACAATCGGAAAACTTTCTGACGTAACTTTGTTCAGCCGTAAGACAAAAGAAATCATGGTAGGTCTTGGTTATCAGGAAATGATTTTTAACTACCTTGGCTCAAAGAAAGATTACATTGAGCGAATGAACGTTAGTGCGGACAATGTAATTGAGATTATGAATCCAATGAGCGAGAACTATCAGTTTGTTCGCCCATCTATTATAGCTTCTCTTCTTCGTGCTGAGAGTGGTGCTGCAAATGCGGTTTTCCCACATAAAATTTTTGAGATTGGAAAAGTTGCGTTCCTTGACCCAGCAGAGAATACTGGAACCAAAACAATTCAGAGCTTGGGATTCTTGTCTGCTGCTAACGGTGTTAGCTTCAATGATATGGCAAGCGAGGTTGCTTCTATTCTTTACTTCCTTGACCACAAATATGAAGTTAAGGAAGTTGACGACCCTCGCTTTATTCCTGGTCGACAGGCTGCTGTAATGTTAAATGGAAAGCAGATTGGTGTGTTCGGTGAAGTTCATCCACAAGTTCTTGAGAACTGGGCTATAACAGTTCCTTGTGTAGCAGGAGAAATCGACATTGAGGAGCTTATGCCAAAAGCTGCCGTTGTTGGTAAAACTTCTGAAGCAAAAAAAGAGAGCGATAAGGTAGGGACTGAATCTACTAATACTGTAGAGAATCCTGCTGATTATTTTAATTCCCATATTGAGCTCAAAGTTGCAAAAATCCTTAGCGTTGAGTGCAATCCTAAAGGGGACAAGCTCTACATAGAGCATCTTGATGATGGAAGCGGAACAGAGCGTATAATTCAGTCTGGTCTTCGTCCTTATCTTACAGAAGACGAGCTTATAGGAAAACACGTTATAATCGCTGCAAACCTTGCTCCTCGCAAGATGAAAGGCGTTGAGAGCTTTGGAATGCTTCTTGCTTGTGATTACACAGAGGACGGCAAAGAAAAGGTCGAGTTGCTTACGGCTCCGTGGGCTGCTCCTGGTACACAGGTTGTTCTTGCGGGAACATCTGCTTGTGAAAAACCTGCAAAGATTGACATTGATAAATTCTGTAAGGTTGAGTACAAGGTTGTGAACCATGTTGCGACTGCCGCTGGTAAATCCCTTATGGCAGACGGCAAAGAGATTATGACAGAAAAAGCTGATAACTGCGAGATTTGTTAAAAAAAACGGTATGCGTGGTAAAATAACTGCCGCGCATACCAAATTTTTTGTACACTTAAAATTTTTGTGTTATAATTAAATTCATATGAAAGAGATTGCTATTTTCCTTTGCATGATATTTTGCCACATTCTTGATGATTTCAAATTTCAGGGAATTCTTGCCGAATTCAAGAGCAAGCATTGGTGGCGCGAACACTCGCCTAGTGAGCAGTATAAGCATGATTGGAAAATATCTCTTTTTATGCATTGTTTCAGCTGGTCATTTATGGTCATGCTGCCAATTCTTATTTCACTTCATTTTACTGTTCCTGTCTGGTTCATTGTTGTTTTTGTTGTAAATCTTTGTGTTCATTTTGTCATAGATCACTTAAAAGCAAACGCTAAGATGATAAACCTTGTGCAGGATCAGTGCGCGCATTTCGTCCAGATTATATGGACTTTTATGATTTATATCTTCTTGCAGTAGAGCGGTTTGCAATCTGCTCATGGAATTTCTAAAATGAAAATTGTTCCCTATTATAAGCAAATGGAAGCCATTGTCGCTGAGATTGGCGAATCCATTCTGCATGGTGAAAAGAAGCCTTCTTTGCTGCTTCATGCTTGCTGCGGACCGTGCAGTTCTGCTGTGATTGAGCAGCTTGCATCTGTTTTTGCAATTACTATCTATTATTATAATCCGAATATACATCCAGAAGCCGAGTATACACGGAGGCTTGAAGAGCTTAAAAAATTTTTGACGCAGTTTCCTGTTGCTGTGCAGAACTCAATAAAGCTTGTCGTCGATTCTTATAACACGGAAGACTATTTTATTGCCACAAGGGTGCGGGAAGAGCCTGAGCTGCAGCAAGAAGCCGAAAAGGGTGAGAGATGTCGCCGTTGCTATGAATTCAGAATGAGGCGTGCATATGATTATGCGAGCGCAAATTCCTTTGATTGGTTTACGACTACATTGAGTATAAGCCCGCACAAAGATTCTGAGAAGATAAACGCAATAGGCTTGTCATTGGCTGATAGCGATGAATGTGTTACTAAGTTCCTGCCGTCTGATTTTAAGAAACGCGGAGGTTTTTTGCGTAGCACTAAGCTGAGCGAAGAATACGGACTTTGGCGGCAAGACTACTGTGGCTGTGTTTATTCTATGAGAAAGTAAAAATAAACACTAAAAAAAGTAGGTTTTCTACTACCATAAGATTTTTAAATTTGGTATAATCAGTTTTCAGTATGAAAACGAGAACTGAAATTCAAATTAATTCAATAGAGAAAGTTTCTTGCCTAAATACTATTATAATCTTTAGTGTTCTATTTGACTGAATTCATTTTGTGGATTCAGTTTTTTTTTGCACTTTTGCACAGGAGATATATAAAATGCCATTGAACAAAGACATTCATAAGGTAATGGTGATTGGGTCGGGTCCAATAATCATTGGACAGGCAGCAGAATTTGATTATGCGGGAAGCCAGGCATGTAAGGCTCTCAAAGAGCAGGGACTTGAGGTTGTTCTTGTAAATTCAAATCCAGCCACTCTTATGACAGACCATGCAATGGCTGACCAAATTTACATTGAGCCTCTTATTCCTGAGACAATTCAGCGAATTATTGAAAAAGAAAAACCAGATTCTATCTTGTCATCACTGGGTGGTCAGACAGGTCTTACCTTGTGTATGGAGCTTGCAAAATCTGGCTTCCTTGAAAGCCACAATGTAAGACTTTTGGGAGCTAAACCAGAGACAATTGACAAGGCAGAGGACCGTCAGCTCTTTAAGGACACAATGGAATCGATAGGCGAGCCTTGTATTCCTTCAAAAGTCGTTACTACATATGAAGATGCTGAGGATTTTGTAAAAAATGTAATTGGCTATCCTGCAATTATTCGCCCTGCATTTACTTTGGGCGGTACTGGTGGCGGTATTGTAAACAATGATGCCGAACTTGATGAGATTGCTCATAATGGACTTCATCGCTCGCCAATTCATCAGATTCTTGTAGAAAAATGTATTTCTGGCTGGAAAGAGATTGAATTTGAGGTTATGCGTGACCATGCTGGTAACGTTCTTACTGTTTGTTCAATGGAAAACTTTGACCCTGTAGGCGTTCATACAGGTGATTCAATCGTAATTGCCCCTGCGGTAACACTCTCTGATAAAGAGTACCAGATGTTGCGTTCTGCCGCATTGAATATTATAAGCTCGCTCGGAATGGAAGGCGGTTGTAACTGTCAGTTCGCCTTGAAGCCAGACAGCTTTGAATATGCTGTAATTGAGGTGAACCCTCGTGTTTCTCGTTCTTCTGCATTGGCTTCAAAGGCTACTGGTTATCCTATTGCAAAGGTAGCGACCCTTATTGCAATCGGCTACAATTTGGACGAGATTCCTAACTTTGTAACAAAGAAAACCGCCGCTTGTTTTGAGCCAGTTCTTGACTATGTCGTTGTAAAATTCCCTAAATTCCCATTCGACAAATTCGTTTACGCTGCTAGAAAGCTTGGTACTCAGATGAAGGCGACTGGCGAGGTTATGGCAATCGGGCACAACTTTGAGACAGCGATTATGAAGGCTGTCCGTGGTGCGGAGATTGGCGTTAATTCTTTGAATCTGCCTCTCTTGGACAGCGAGAGCGATGAGTGTATAAAGCAGAGAGTTGGAGAATGTACTGACCAGCGTATTTTTGCTATTTTTGCAGCAATTAAGCGTGGAATAATGACTATTGAAGAAATCCACAATGTTACAAAAATAGACTTGTGGTTCTTGTCGCATTTGAAGAACCTTGCAGATTTGGAGAATCAGTTTGACAGTATAAAAACTTCTTCTGGTGAGCTTACTCAGGAGCTTTATATTGCAGCTAAAAAATACGGTTATTTGGACAAAGTTGTTGAGAATCTCTCTGGTAAAAAACTTGCTGAACAAAAAGCCATTGTACCAGTAAAACCTTCATTTAAGATGGTTGATACTTGTGCTGGCGAATTTAATGCTGAGACCCCGTATTTTTATTCTGCCGTTGACTGCGAGAACGAGGCTGAGGCATTCCTTTCTGAGAACAACAAAAATCACAAAGGTACGATTATTGTTCTTGGTTCGGGACCAATCAGAATCGGACAGGGTATTGAGTTCGACTATGCCAGCGTTCAGTGTGTTTGGGCACTTAAAAAACTTGGCTATGATGTCGTAACAATCAACAATAACCCTGAGACAGTTTCTACGGATTTTGATACCAGCGACCGCTTGTATTTTGAGCCGCTTACTCCTGAGGATGTTATGGGCGTAATTAATACGGAGCATCCTGTTGGCGTTGTTGTTGCGTTCGGTGGCGGAACGGCAATCAAGCTTGCTAAATTCCTTGACAGCCAGGGTGTACGAATATTGGGCACTAGTGCCGATGCGATTGACCTTGCAGAAGACCGCGAGCGTTTTGAAGAATTGTGCGAACGTCTCAAGATTAACCGTCCAAAAGGTCTTACCGTATTTACAGAAGCTGAAGCTCTTGAAGCAACTAAAAAGCTTGGCTATCCAGTTCTTTTGCGACCAAGCTACGTACTTGGCGGTCAGAACATGATTGTTGCGTTTAACGATGATGATGTTCGCGAATACATGAAAATTATCCTTGCGCAGGGTATTGAGAACCCTGTCCTCATTGACCAGTACATGATGGGAACTGAGCTTGAGGTAGACGGCATATGTGATGGCGAGGATGTTCTTATTCCTGGAATCATGGAACATATTGAGCGTACGGGTATACATTCTGGTGATAGTATTGCCGTTTATCCTGCATGGAATCTCAATGATATTATGCGCGAGAAAATCATCAGCCAGAGCCGTGAGCTTGCCCTTGCCCTTGGTACAAAGGGGCTGGTTAATATCCAGTATTTGATTTATAACAATGATTTGTACATCATCGAAGTAAACCCTCGTTCAAGTCGCACGGTTCCTTATATAAGCAAGGTTTCAGGTGTTCCTATGGTAGAGCTTGCTGTTCGCTCAATGCTTGGCGAGCACTTGCGTGATATGGGCTACGGAACGGGATTGTACCGTACGCCGCCTTATTTTGCTGTAAAAGTTCCTGTATTCAGTTTTGAGAAGCTTATGGACGTGGACACTCACTTGGGACCAGAGATGAAGTCTACGGGCGAGGTTCTTGGCATTGCTTCTACAAGGGAAGAGGCGATTTTCAAGGGCTTGATTGCAGCTGGCTATTCAATGAAACGTTCTGGTGGTGTTTTGTTCAGCGTACGAAAAACAGACCGCTATGAGCTTCCAGACCTTGCAAGAAAGTTCTATGAAATGGGATTCAAGCTCTATGCAACTGAAGGTAATGCCGAAACAATCAGAGACTTTGGTATGGAAGTTTCTGTCGTCAATAAAATCCGTGAGAATGCTAATGATAATATCCTTACGGTTCTTGACAGCGGAAAGATTGACTATGTTATTTCTACGAGTGCAAAGGGACGAGACCCGCATGCGGACAGCGTTCGTATGCGTCGTCATGCCGTAGAGCGAGATATTCCTTGTCTTACTGCTATTGATACAGCAAATGCGATTGCAAACTGCTTGAAGAGCAAATACAATGCAGAGAACGTTGAGCTTGTTGATATAAACCGCCTGCGACGTACAAAGCAGACAATCAAGTTCAGCAAGATGGATTCTGCTGGTAATGATTTTATCGTAATTAATGCTATGAATCAGGCTGTGAACAATCCTGCGGGGCTTGCGGTTCGTTTGTGCGACCGTCTGAACGGTGGAATTGGTGCGGACAGTCTTGTTCTGATAGAGCATAGCAATACTGCTGATGCAAAAATGCGATTCTTTAATCAGGACGGTAGTGAAGGCAAGATGGCTGGTAATGCAATCCGCTGTGTTGGAAAATATTTGTATGACAACGATGTGGACGGTATAAGCGAGCGGCACGGACATAAAACCGATAATACAGAAAAAATCACGATAGAGACCGAGTCTGGCATAAAGACTTTGGTTTTGTACAAGCAGAACGGCAAAGTAACCAGCGTTACTGTTGATATGGGCGCACCTTACTTCGCTCCAGAGCAGCTGCCTGCATTGCTTGAGTCGCAGAATGTAAGCCCTCTTAACCTTATGGCAGGAAGCGGCGGCGATATGATTCAAAACGCTTTCTCTGAAGGACTTTTGCCAGAAAAAGCCATTGTAAATGTTCCTTTTGAAGTTTGTGGAAATGACTACAGGGTTACTTGTGTGGGAATCGGAAACCCTCATTGTGTTGTTTTCAGTAAATTCGTTGATAAGGAGCATCTCTCTGAAATCGGACCTAAGTTCGAGCATCACAAGGCATTCCCAATGCGTACTAATACAGAGTTCGTACGTGTCGTAGGTCAGAACGAATTGAAAATGCGTACATGGGAGCGCGGAAACGGAGAAACGCTTGCCTGTGGTACTGGTGCATGCGCTGCGACTGTCGCCGCTGTATTGAATGGTTACTGTCCTCTCGGCGAGGATATTACAGTTCATGTACGCGGCGGTACACTCCATGTAAAATACACAGGAAAGAGCATCCTTCTTACTGGCGAGACTCGCCTGTGTTTTGAAGGTACTGTAGAAGTTTAATCTCCAGTAATTTAAAGCGCAAAAAGCGGTGGTTAAGATAAACTTGACCACCGCTTTTTTATTTTTTGTATAAAAAATCAGTATTGTAACTGGGGTTTTTCTTAAAAGCAAATTAAAATTTTGTTTTAATTTATAGAAAGCTATTGAATATTTTGGAGATTTTAGAGATATTAGAGACATTAGAAAAAGATTTATGATTTAACAAAAATTCTGATAAAAAAGAATTTTTGTATGTTTGATTTAAGTGGTCAGAGACCTTTGAATCAAATGTGAATTAAAAAAGTGGTTTAGAATGTTTGACAAAATTATAAAAAGTGTGATGGTGCTGTTTTTAGGAACAGCTATGCTTACGTCTTGTGAGCTTGGACTTTCTGATGAGCAGGATAGTCCTTGGGGTTCTTTTGGGTTTGAGGTTGGAACATCTGATTCGTCAGGTACTCCAAATTCAAATGTATTTCCTACTCCTAGTTCATCTGATGATACTGTAGCAGATGCAAATGAGCAGGCTGAGGAAGCTCAGAATAATGCTAATGCTTCTGAGACAGAGGCTTCTGAAAAAGAACAAGAGGCTGAAGAAGCAAAGAATAATGGTGCAACAGAAGAAGAGATTGCACAAAAAGAAGCTGAGGCTGATGTAGCAAAACAGAAAGCTGAAGTTGATGAAAAAACTGCTGAGGCTGCAAAAGAAACGGCAGAAGTTGCTGAATCTGTGGCTGAGACAGAGAAGCAGAATGATAAAGCTCAGAAAAATGCAGAGACTGCTGCGAATGCAGAGACTGCTGCAGAGGCACAAAAAGCCGCTGAGAATGCTCAGAATGCTGCTAATGCAGCACAGAAAGCAGCCGCTGATACAGAAAAGGCTGTAAATGAAGCGAAGGCTGCTGCTGAAGAGGCAAAGGCCGCTGCGCATAAAGCCGCTGAGAACGCTCAAAAGGCAGCTTCCCAGTCAGCTTCTGATAGTGAGTATATAAATAAGAAGATTGAAGAGCTTCTTAATATTATAAAGAATCACGAAGAGCGAATTGCGGAGCTTGAAAGGCTTCTTAAAGAAGCTTTAGAGGCTGCTCGCAATGCACAGGCTGCTGCCGATGCTGCAAAAGCAGAAGCTGCGGCAAAGGCTGTTGAAAAAGCTCAGAGTGAAGAGACAAATACAAGCGGGACAGGCTCATCAAAAAGTGAGACTCCTGCTAATCAGGGAAAGGAAAGCGTAACTCCATCTCCGGCAGATTCTTCTAGTGGTACGAATACAAATAAGAACCCGTCTGGCAAGGATGAGCAGTCAAAGCCTTCTGGTTCAAACGAATCAGTAAATCCTGTGAGCGGAAACAGTTCAAAGGAAAGCACTCCATCTGCTGATGCTGGAAATACAGCTGGTGGTAATAAGGTATTTGACGGAAGTTATGTAGAGCCGACTGATCCTTCAACTTGGAAAGGAACTTATAAAAAGTTTGCTTTTAATGTTGATAAGGCTAAGAAGGTTCGGCTGACAGTAAAGACTGATTCTGCTATAAACGGACAGAATGTGTCTTTGGTATCATCAAATGGTTATAGTTCATGGAATGAAAATCCATACATCTATCCAAATGGTGATGGAACTGTTGTTATTCAGTTGGATTTGTCCGCTGGACGAACGTACTACCTTTTGAGTAAGTACGATAACTCTAAGTTTGAGATTACAAACGTAGAGGTCATTGAATAGTTTTTAATATGTCTTCAACAATCCCCCAACAACTGTTGAAAGACTTTGGAGAATCTCTTATACCTCCATTATAGAGATTGTCCCGAATATATTCCCATTGCTTTTTGGACTGTATGCCCCTCCTGCATACAGTCCTTTTTTTTACTCTTTTTCTACAAGCCTGTAGTCCCAATTGTGTTTGGGGTAGCGACCTTTCATCTCCTTACAAATTTCTAGCCATGTGTTGTTCCAGAAATTCCCTAAATCCTCTGTAATTTGAAGCGGGCGACGGGCGGGTGATAAAAGCTTTACTAGAACAGGGCGACCAAGGATTTTTGGTGTTTCAAAACAACCGAAGATTTGCTGAATAATTATTTCAAGTACTGGCTGTATATGAACTGTTCCATTTTCTTCTGTGTGCTTTTCATAAACAAGCTTACGTTTTTTCTCATTTGGTAGGATAATTTGAACAGGAACCTCTTTGTCAAGTGTTGCCCCGTCCAAGTACCAGTAAAGTGCATTGTAAACAATCTCTCCATTTAGGTTTAGGTCTGTCAAAAATGGAGACAACCACTCGGTAGTTGATTGCTGTAAGTCGTCAAGCTTTTCTTTCATTGCATTATCTTTATATATAGCAAAGAATTCTGCACGTAACAAAAGCTGCTGAGTTTTCTCATCCAACGGAAGCCAGTCAAGTCCGTATTTTTTTACAGCATCGCTTACGGCTGGAACAAAATCATCTTTTGTTACCGTAAGCTTTTTATTGTAAAGCTCAATTGCACCAAGCATTCTTCGCTCAGTTTTTATTATTTTGAGTGAATTTTTATCTAGAAAGTTAGTTTCTACCTGTATTTGAGAATGTTCAAATGCCCATGATTCAGCGAATTTTAAATCAATTGGCTCATAAGAATAAATCTTACCCATAGTACTGCCTGCATCAACTTCTGGTGCTACAATCCATTCCGGGGCGTTTATTTGCTTAATTCTTGCTTTTCTACCAGATACAAACTGATACTCGGTAGTTTCAGTCTCTGTTATTGTTCTATGTGCCATCCTGTCTGGAAAACCTGCTAGCAACAGCATAGCTTTTGTAAGATTTGGTTGTACGATCTTGGTTTTGTGAGATAAATAGGGCTTTAACCGTTCTTTTAACGAAAATCGAAACTTTTCTTGTATATTTAGGCTGGCATCAGCATATTCTGAGAACTGCACCACACAGTCTATGGCTGTGTCAATGTATCCTTCTTGTGCTCCCTTGAGGGCTGTACAAGCTAGGCGTGGATTCAAGCCTAGAGTAAGAACTGCATTTCCTGTGTCTGTTATTTTACCGTCTTTTATACAACCTAAAAGGTCCAGCAGCTGAAGGGCGGCATTCCATGATGATTTTGGAGGTTCGTCGAGCCATGAAAAATTATCTATGGCTGTTGAGCCCCATTTTGCACATTCCAGCACAATTTGTGCCAAATCCGTCCTTAAGATTTCTGGCGTATTCTTTTCTGGGCGGACGTCGAATTTATTCCATAAGCGGATGCAATGTCCTGCCGCAAGACGTCCTGCGCGTCCTGCTCGCTGGTCTGCGCTAAAAAGGCTTTCTTTAGTGGTTATAAGCCGTTCCATGCCAAGTGACGTGTTCATTGTGTTCATGCGGCATAAGCCTGAGTCTATTACAGTTGTGACTGCTGGTAAGGTTATGGACGTTTCAGCAATGGCAGATGATAAGATAATCCTTCTTGGCGATTCAGGTTTTGGAGGAATTAACAAAGCCCTTTGTTCTTTTGTTGGAATTGAGCTGTGTAACACTTGTATCTCAAATTTTGCTGGGTCAAGCCTTTGTTCAAGTTCTGAACGAACGTTTGTTATTTCTTTTATCCCCGGTAGAAAAACAAGAATGGAGCCCATCTGGTAAGGACTTTCAGACTTATCCACATTGTTGTGGATTTCTTGTTGATAAACTACCGTTTGGTTGATAACAGCTTTTGTGACGGTTGATTTATCATCATATTCAATTGTAACAGGATATTGTCTACCCGGAACCTTTACTACAGGGGCGTTCAGATAGTTTGCTACCGATTGATAGTCTATGGTCGCACTCATAACTATTACATATAAATCATCACGTACCTGCATAGCCTCTTTTAAAAAAGCAAGGCTCAAATCGGCATAAACAGAACGTTCATGGAATTCATCAATAATGACGATATTTATATCTTCAAGTACGGGGTCTGACTGTAACTTTCTTATAAGAATTGCTTCTGTAATTACTTCAAGACGGGTTTTTGAGCTTGTACATGAATCTAGATGTAGCCTGTAACCGACTGTGCCGCCTGTTTGTTCGCCCATAAGCTCGGAAACTCGCTCCGCGATAGCAGTAACGGCAAGTCTCCTTGGTTCAAGCATCAGAATCTTGTCTTCAAATTCCTGCAAAAGGGCAAAAGGAACTGCCGTGGATTTTCCTGCGGCTGTTTCTGCTGTAAGCACAAGAAATCTTGATTCAGACTCTTTTAGGGTCTTGCATATTTTTGCAAGGTATGGTGTTATAGGAAGATTTTCAATTTGTTTTGGAATATTCATTTTATCTACTTTAGGATTTAAATTTTACCTATAATACAAAATTTGAGGTTTATATGAAATTGCCTGAAAAAAAATTGGACGTAAAACTTGTCGCATTGGATTTGGATGATACTTTGCTTGGCTCGGACTTGAAAATTAGCGACAGAAACGTTGATATTCTTAGACAGTGTGCTGAATCTGGAATTTACGTTGTTCCTTGCTCTGGACGTATGGAAGATGCGATTTTACCATTTGTACGTCGTCTTGCAATTGCTGGTATGGAAACGGGAAGGTTCATTATTGCCATAAATGGTTGTAGTATTTTTGATTTGCACAAGAGGCAGCAGATATATTGCAATAAAGTTCCTGCGGAAATTCTTTTGAGGGCTGATGAGCTTGCGGAACAGGCTGGTCTCAGAAGCGAAGTGTACACGCCGGACGTAATCTATTACCGAGAGGAAACAAAGTGGACTCGCCTTGATGTTGATTTGTGCAAAGGTAAGGGCGAGGTTGTTGCTGATTATGATAATTTTTTGAAGAAAGGCTTTACAAAAATGCTTATACCGGGCGAGCCTGAGCAATTGCAGGAGTTACAGAAAGTTTACAAGCAAGAGTTTGGTAACAAGGCTGTTGTATTTACTAGTAAGCCTTATTTTTTGGAAGTCCTTCCTCCTAACTGTGGCAAGGGCGAGGCTATAACATGGCTCGCAAATTACCTTGGATTTGATGCTTCTTATGCGATGGGATTCGGGGATGCCATGAATGATGAGAGCATGATTCGACTTTGTGGTTATGGAGTTGCGATGAAGAATGGTATTGACTATATCAAGGATATTGCGGACTTCGTGACTGAAAAAACAAATGACGAGAGCGGAATAGGCGACTTCCTTGAAAAATACGTCCTGTAGTTTTTTCATCTGTAAATTAAATGACTCAAGTTTTTCAACAAAGTAAGCTTTACCATGGCTCTGTGAATAGAGTATAATTTTCTGATGAAAATCGTAATTATCGGAGCTGGTTTTACAGGTGTTCAGCTTGCCCGCAGGCTTATCAACGGCAAGAATGATGTTGTTTTGATAGATAACGACGAAGAGATTGTTCGTCATGCCTCAAATCGTTTGGACTGTGACGTTATTTGTGCCGACGGTAACAGCCTTGAGACGCTTGAAAACGCGGGGATTGCAAAAGCTGATGCCCTTGTATGTGTTACATCAAACGATGAAGTTAATATGATAACTTGCTCGCTTGTTGATTCTGTTTATCCTGATTTGCTTAAAATTGCACGTGTCCGTAATTATGCCTACTATACAAAAAATGAGGATGCTACACGCAGGCACTCTGAAAATTTCACAGTAAATCACCGACCACTCTATGGCATTGATTATATGGTTCATCCTGACGTAGAAGCTGCTGAGGCTGTTGTTCATGCAATTGAGCACGGTGCCGTCACTGATTCGATTCAGTTTGACAATGCCCCATACGAGCTTTTGCGTATAACGGTTGAGAAGGACAGCAAGTTTGACGGTGTTGCTTTGCAGAATATCCGCAAGCTGACAGACAAGCGTTTTTTGGTTGCATATCTTGAAAGCGGCGGAAACACGTCGCTTCCGAGCGGCTCAACGATTCTGAGGGCTGGCGATTGCGTCGGAATACTTATGGAGAGGGCTAATCTGTCTGAATTCCTAGGACTTTGCGGAGCCGAGACAAAAGACGTGCGAAAAATTGCCCTTGTTGGAGCTGGAAGAATAGGCACGATTGTAGCCGAGAAGCTTATTCATACGGAACGCCGCAATATTTTTACAAAAATGCTAAGTTTTAGGAAAAAGGTTGCCCGTGATTTTATTATTGTTGATAGCGACGAGACGCTTGCAAAGGCTGCCGCAGAACGGTTCCCGAATGCAAAGGTATTCCGTGCTGATTTGACGGATGAGGCTTTCTTGAAAGAGGAAGGGCTGAACAAAGTTGACCTTGTTATTTGTGCGACACACAACTATGAGATGAATATTGTTCTTGCCGCTTACCTGGAGTCTTTGGGTGTTCAGAACAGCATTAGCATTGTTTCTTCTTCTGCATTTGGCGATATAGCCCGTAAAATCGGGATTGAGGTGGCTGTTCCTATTCGTGATGCCGTCATTGACAGTATTATGAGCCACTTGCATGGAAAATCTGTCACAGGAATTCATACAGTAAATGACGGAACTCTTGAGATTGCGGAGATTACAATCACAGAGAACTCTGCGGTAACAGGCAAAATGCTTAAAGATATTTCTGAGCCTGGAAAATTCCTGATTCTTATGGGAATGAAGAAAAATACCGAGTCTTATACGATTTTTGGTGGAATGACCGTTCTTGATGCTGGTGATAAAATCGTTCTTATTACGACTTCTGCTGATAATCAGCATGTGCTTGAAAAATTTGGTGCGAAAATTTAGGGAGTCGTTTTTTAATGGAAATTTTGATTTTTTGCCGTATAATTTCAATCGTTGTTTCTATTGTTGGCATTTTTCTTATTATTCCCCTTATTACAGCACTTGCCCTAGGTGAATTTTCTGTATTGCCGGCGTTTTGCATTCCTGTAGTTGTTGCCTTTGTTCTTGGGGGCTGGGCTTGGTTTGCTGAGCGACGCAAGAAGTTTCATATATCGACAAGGGGTGTTTTTGTTCTTGTTGCCCTGTCTTGGCTTGCCATTTGTTTTTTTGGCTCTGTGCCTCTTTTACTGAGCGGTTGCTTTAAGAGTTTTACGGATGCTTTCTTTGAGTCTGTCAGCGGTTTTACGACCACAGGAGCGTCGATTCTGTCTGATTTGGATGCGCTGCCTCGTAGTCTTAATTTGTGGCGTTGTGAAATGCATTGGCTTGGCGGAATGGGGGTTATTGCCCTTACAGTCGCACTTTTGCCTCTTCTTGGTGTTGGCGGGTTCCAGCTTATAAAAGCTGAGTCAACGGGCGTGGACAAAGGCAAGATAACGCCAAAAATGGCTACTACGGCAGAGACTCTCTGGCTTTTGTACCTTGCGTTTACCGTCGTTCAGATGGTTTTGCTCATGTTGCTTGGAATGGATTTTGTTGACGCTTTGTCGTATGCCTTTTCAACTCTTGGTACTGGCGGGTTTTCTGTTTCGAATGCGGGGCTGTCCGAATACAAAAATGCTGTTGGTATAGAGCTGGTCTGTACTTTGTTTATGTTTCTCGCAGGCGTGAACTTTAGTCTTTATTTCTATCTTTTTACAAGAAAATTTGACGAGGTTAAGAAGAACAGCGAGCTTAAAGCTTACATAGGAATTTTTGCCGTCTTTGCAGTTACAATCTCGCTCGTTCTTGTGGGCTATTGCGGTTCGTTCTTAAAGGCTCTCCGCTATTCCCTGTTTCATGTCGCCTCGATTATGACTACAACAGGTTTTGCGTTTGACGACTATACGCTCTGGCCATATTCGGCACAGTTCCTTTTGTTTGTCCTGTTTTTTATAGGCGGCTCTTCAGGCTCTACTGCGGGTGGATTCAAGGTTGTAAGGTGGGTCGTGCTTGCAAAGCAGGCTCACAACGAAATATTGCGAATGCTTCATCCTCATGGGGTATTTAGTATCAGGCTCAATGGACGGGCAGGGCGGCGAGACCTTGTTTTTTCCGTGGCATCCTTTGTTTTTGTTCATTTTGTTTTGACTCTTATAACAGCTTTTATTGGCTCTGCATTTGGTCTTCCTGTTTTCTCCGCTTTTACGGCGGCTTTTGCAATGGTGCAGAATATTGGACCTGCTTTTGAGAAACTTGGACCAACCGTAAATTTCGGTTTTTTGCCAGATTTTGTAAAATACTGGTATTGTTTTGTAATGATTGCAGGACGACTGGAATTGTATAATCTTATAATATTCTTGGTTCCTGATTTTTGGAAAAAATAGTTTATTTAAAAATTGATTTTAGGAGGCAAAAAATGAAAATCGTTATTATTGGTGCAGGTGCAATGGGCTGCCTTTACGGAGCATATCTAAGCCGCAAGCATGAAGTCATTATGCTCGACAGTTATGACAAGCAGGTAGAGGCAATAAACCAGAACGGAATTACAGTTTTTGAAGAAGACGGTTCAGAAAACACGTTTTCTAATGTAAAGGCTTGCATTTCTGGCGAATGCAAAGAAGCTGCGGAACTTGTAATTGTATTCGTAAAATCTACATTTACGGAAGATGCACTTCGTGACAACAAAAAACTTTTCGGTGATAAAACCCTTGTAATGACCTTGCAGAATGGTGCCGGAAACGACCGGAAAATTGCAAAATACGTCAACAAAAAGAATATCATAATCGGAACAAGCAAGCATAACTCCGTGAATATGGGCGGCGGAAAAGTCCGACACAACGGAAGTGGCGAAACTACAATAGGAAGCAATCTTGAGAATAACAAGAATCTCGACAAAATTCATGGAATCCTAGAAGAATGCGGATTTAAAGTTGAAAAGACAAACGATATTCAGCGTGTAATCTGGAGTAAGCTTTTTGTAAACCTTTCTATAAATACATTTACCGCAATCACCCGTGCACCAATCGGCTCAATGATTGAGAGCAAATATGCATGGGACTTCGCCGAAAAAATGATTTGCGAGGCGGTTGACGTTGCCGAAGCCGACGGAACACATTTTTCATATCGAGAAGTGCTTAATATGGTACACCACGTCTGCGAAGACGCAGGAAAGGGATATTCTTCGATGAGCCAAGACGTTATGAACTGCCGCCTGACCGAAATCGACGCAATTAACGGCGCAATCGTAGAGCAGGCAAAGCTTTACAACGTTAAGGTTCATTACAATTCGTTGATAGTGGATTTGATTCACGCGATTGAAGGTGCGTACCAGTATCATAAGGAGCAGAAGTAAAAATACCGTAGTTCGGAAAGAACGGTCAGTATGAAACGCACTTTCCGAACAAGCCTAATCAATCGGTGTCATTTTTTACTCTTTAACTCCACGTTCGTTCCTAATCATTTCTGGCGTTTTTCCAAATGTTTTTTTGAATTCGCGGATGAATACTTTATAATTTGTGATGCCACATTCCTCCAGAATTGACGAAATCTTTTGATTCGTGCCCTGAAGCATTTGATAAAAGGCGGAAATCCTTAAGGACATAAGATATTCATTGAATGTCATGTCCGTGTATTTTTTGAAAAGGCGGCACATGTGTTCTGGGGTTACGTTCAGGATTTCCGCAACTTCTGTCAGCGTTATTTTTTTACGGAATTCTTTTTCAACATAAGCCATTATAGGGGAGATTCTGTTGATTCCTTGATAAGAAACCGCACCTGCCTTTTTTTCGCCCTCCTTGAATTCGGACAAAAGAAGATAAAAAAAATCATATAAAAGCGATATGAACTTCAGCTTGTTTTCTTGCCGTTTGTCATCTACCGATTTTAACATTGATGAAAGATATGAGAAGAGATTTTCTGCTTCTTCTTGGCTGACTTGTTCCTTTAGGATTACATTTTCAATGTCTTTATAAATATTGTCAAAAGCACTCAGCGGAACTTGCAGAAGAATGTATCTCACATGACCGCATAACTTAGAAGAGTGAATCAACTCTGAATTGACTATGATCATGTCGCCGTCTGTGAGTATATATTTTCGCTGCTCGATTTTAAAATCTATTTTTCCTTCAAGTACATAAAGGATTTCAATGTGATTATGCCAGTGTAATGGCGAATAAAAATTAAAGTCCTCAACGACTTCAAAACGAATAGAAAATTGTAAATCAAAATGTCGCTTATGAAGTATGTTCTCGTGTTTATATTCTTCCATATCAATATTGTAAGTGAATTTAAGCATTTTTACAAATAAATTTGATTAAAATATCAATATCGACATATTGAATATCATATTCGCCCATTGTGAATTTTTATTTTGGTGCTAAAGTCTAAATATAACGTAAATAGGAGGCATGATTTTATGAAAATCAGGACGTTTGTAAGTGATTTAGTTTTGTTGGTTGGAATTGTAGTTATGCTTGTTTCTTGTGACGGAAAGGGCGAGAAAATCAAACTGGAGAATAATGTTGAGCTAGGAGCTGTTGCCGTCCCAGATAGCGATTTTTACATTGCAAAGACCGAGGTGACACAAGAATTCTACGAGTCAGTTTGTGGCGAGAATCCTTCACAGGAAAAGGGCGGAAAACTCCCCGTTGAAAGCGTGAGCTGGTATGATGCGATTGTATTCTGCAATAAACTGAGCGTTCAGCTTGGAAAAACTCCATGCTATAGAGTGAGTGGTAGCACAAATCCTGATGACTGGGGCTATATTCCTCATAAAGGTTCAAGTATAGAGAGTGAAATCGAATTTAATCCGCAGGCAGACGGATTTAGGCTTCCGAGTTTGGAAGAATGGGATGTAGCGATTAAGGGCGGTGAAAAATTCACTTATTCTGGCAGCGAAGACCTTGATTCAGTTGCATGGACGGACTGCAACAGTAAAGGCCAATTACACGAGGTTGCTCAGCTGAATCCAAACGGATTTGGAATTTATGATATGTCAGGAAATGTCTTTGAATGGGTTTGGAGCGTAAGAAACGACAGCAGCAGATATTTACGTGGCGGAAGCTTCTTTGATGCAGCCCGTGCCGCAAAATGCACGAACAAAGAGCTAACTTATGCTTCAAGGCAATTGAAGACCGCAGGATTCAGAATCGCATGGAATAAGCCTGTGGCATAATAATAAAACAATACCCCCGCTATTTATGGCGGGGGTAGTAATTTTTATGCAAGAAGTGCGTTCATTGCTTTAACGAACTCCATCGGGTCCTTAAGCTCGGCACCGCTTACAAGGAGTGCTTGGTCAAGCAAAACTTCGCTTACGTTTGCGATTCTTGCCTCATCTGTTGTATCCGCAAGTGCTTTGACAATCGCATGGTCTCCGTTGATTTCGAGGATTGGCTTAACTTCGTTGAATCCAGCCTGTCCCATTGCTTTCATCATTCGCTCCATCTGGATTCCTGGGTCGTTCTCGTCAACTACGATACAAGACGGTGAGTCAGAAAGGCGTTTTGAAAGTACGACATCCTTAACACGCTCGCCGAGTGCTTTCTTGATTTTCTCCTGAACAGGTTTGAAAGCTTCTTCCTTTTTCTTTGCCTCTTCTTTGTCAACGCCAAGCTCTTCGTCGCTGCCTGCGCGGTTAACTGCTTTAAGGTCAAAGTCTTTGTATTTCATCAATGAAGGAATAACGATGTCATCAATGTCATCTGCCATGATGAGGACTTCAAATCCCTTGTTCTTGTAAGCCTCAAGCAATGGAGAAGCACGCAAGTTCTTCTCGTCTGTGCCTGTGATGTAGTAGATTGCCTTCTGCTCAGGCTTCATTCTCTGAACATAATCAGCAAAGCTTGTCCAGTTGCCGTCGCCAGTACCGTTCTCGTCCGTACTCTTGAAGCGGACAATTTCCATGATTTCTTCACGGTTTGCGTAGTCAGAGTACAAACCTTCCTTCATAGGGCGGTTGAAGTTCTTGACAAATTTCTGCCATTTTTCGATTGCAGCTTTCTCATCGTCGCTGCGTTTAGCTTCCTCTGTTTTCTTTGCTTTGTCAGCGGCTTCTCCCATTTTCTTGAACTCGCTGAGCAATTTTTTTACAGATGCAGTCTTGATTGAGTCAAGAATGCGGTTCTGCTGCAAAATCTCGCGGCTTACGTTGAGTGGCAAGTCCTCTGAGTCAATGATACCACGCACGAATCTGAGGTAAGCAGGCAAAAGCTCGCGGTCATCGTCTGTGATGAATACGCGTTTTACATAAAGCTTTACACCGCTCTGGTAGTCAGCCTGATACATATCGAACGGAGCCTGCTGTGGAATGTAGAACAGGGTTGTATATTCCTGGGTTCCTTCTGCGTGTGTGTGAACGTAGTGGAGTGGGTCTGTTGCGTCGTGGCTGATTGTCTTGTAGAAGTCGTTGTAATCTTCTTTCTTAAGCTCGCTTTTTGCACGTTTCCACAATGCGCTTGCTGTGTTTACCTGGTCAACTTTGTTTTCGCTGCCTGTGATGTTTCCCTTGTCATCGTACTTGTTCTGTGTATAGTGCAAATAGATTGGGAATGCGATATGGTCTGAGTAGCGTTTGATAAGCTCTTCAATCTTCCAGCGGCTTGCGTACTCTTTTGAGTCATCGTTAAGGTGCATCTCAATTGCAGAGCCGTGTGTCTCTGCGTTGTCAAAGCCGTATTTCTTTGCAAGCTCAGAGTCTGCTTTAAGCTCTTCGATTGAGTAGGAATTTGTACCATCGCTTGTCCATTTATAGATTTTGTCTGTTCCAGCTTTGCGTGTAATAACGTTAATCTCTTTTGCAGCCATGAATGCTGAGTAGAAACCGACACCGAACTGACCGATAAGGTTTGATTCGCCTGCAGATTTGTCTTCTGCGATTTTCTCGATGAAAGCCTTTGTTCCTGAGCGGGCGATAGTACCGAGGTTGTTGTTAAGGTCTTCCTCGTTCATACCGATTCCAGAATCCTGTACTGTAAGGATTTTGTTCTGGTCGTCAAAAGAAATGTCTATTTTTGGGTCTGTTTTGATATTTTTGTAGTTATCGTCAGAAACAGAAAGATATTTGAGTTTATCGAGGGCATCCGATGCATTTGATACAATTTCGCGAAGGAAAATGTCTTTGTTTGAATACATTGAGTGGATGATGAGCTTTAAAAGCTGGTTTACTTCTGTTTGAAACTGATAGGTTGCCATTTTTTATATATCTCCTAATAAAAATTTGCTTTGTGGAATTTTATGCTATCCTTATTACTAAAAGATAATGAAACAAGTATGAATTCGGCAAGAAAAATTTTCATTGTTGTTTTTAATGGCTCATTTTGGTAGAATTTGTGTCAAATGGACGTTCTTATTATACAGCCGCCGCTGATGCAGTTGAATACTGCATATCCTAGCGGTGCTTATCTTTCGGCTTTTTTTAAGAGACAAGAGTTTTCGCAGTTTGTCGGCTCAGTTCGCTGGCTTGATTTGAATATTGCCCTTTTTTACAGGATTTTTTCGCGTGCGGGGCTAGAAAAATTGTTCTCGCTGTGCTCAGAAAAGGCTCTTCGCCTTGCTGATTCTGCCGAGAAGCGTGGAGAAGAAGCTGTCGCGTTCAATTTGCGCCGATACGTCTCAGAAAAGCAGCTTTGGATTGATTGGATTGAAAAAATTACTGATTTGCTTCGGGCTGACAAAAGTGGTTTTGAAAATGCTCACCGCTTTGTTTTTGGCGCGCATGTTCCGCACGGTAACCGCATGGAGCAGTTCATTGAGACATTAGACCACTTACTTTCTACTGATGATGCCAGAAGCCTTGCCACGTGTGCAATCGCCGACATTGCGGACTTTATCACTGCTGCGTTTGATGAGAATTTCAGCCTTATTCGCTATGCGGAGAGTCTTACCGTTAGCGAGAATACTTTTGAGCAGATTGAGAAGGGAGCGGACGCACCAATTATTGCCGAATTTTACGAGCCGCTTTTGCGTGAGATATTTACGGAGAAATCTTTTTTTAACTTGCAGGAACCTGAAAAAAAGACCCTTGTGCTTGTCTCCGTGCCGTTCGCAGGAACTTTTACGCCCGCTCTTTGTACGGGACGCTACTTTAAGCAAGCCTTTGGGAATAAAGTGTTTGTGTGTCTTGGCGGTGGATTTATAAATACAGAGCTTCGTTCCGCTGATGAGCCTGCTCTTGCAAATTATTGTGATGCTTTGAGCTATGACAGGGGATACGGCGGTTATGAGCAGATTCTTATGGATGAATCGTTCAGGGCTAATTTTACTTACAGCGGGGAGAATCCTCTGTTCAAGCTTCGTATGGTTTCAAATCCATGCGATTTTGTGTGTGCCTCTGAAAAAAGCGAGGCTTACGAAAAAGAGGTTACAAAATCACTTGTCCCAGATTTTTCAGACATTGATTTTTCTGTGTATCCAAGGCTTATTGATGATAAGAATCCTATGCACCGCCTTTGGTCTGACGGAGCTTGGATTAAGGCTTATATGGCACACGGCTGTTATTGGCATAAATGTGCTTTTTGTGATGTAACTCTTGATTATGTATGTAATTACTGCCCTGTAGACGTTCACGCACTCTTTGACTCGCTCTTAAAAACCGCACGGCAAAAAGGCGTTTACGGCATACACTTCGTTGATGAGGCTATGCCCCCATCGTTTATGATTGCCTTTGCAAAAGAAAACATAAAAGCTGGCTCGCCGTTGACATGGTGGGGAAACATTCGCTTTGAGAAAACTTTTACAAGGGACGTTGCGGATTTTCTTGCGGCTGGCGGTCTTATCGGAGTATCTGCGGGGCTTGAGTCTGCGACTGGAAACGGTCTCTCGGCAATTCACAAAGGCACGGATTTGAAATCAATTGTCGCAGCCTGCTGTGCTTTTAAGGAAGCTGGCGTACTTGTTCATGCCTACATGATTTACGGCTATTGGTGGGAAAAGCCACTTGACCTTATAAATTCTATGGAAACTTTGCGTCAGTTCTATGCTAATGGACTTTTGGACTCGTGTTTCTGGCATAAATTTGTTTTGACACGCCATTCTCGTGCGTATAAGGAGTGGTCTGAGGGGAAAATCCCAGACTTAAAGCCGCTGGAAGAAAAGAAAATCCCGCTTTTTGCAAAGAACGGGCTGCATTTTGAGGGCGAGGAAAAATCTTCAAAATATGGGCGTATTTTGGATTATTCCCTGAACCAGTGGATGCACGGCGAAGATTTGGAAAAGCCCGTTCGTTCTTGGTTTAATTTTTCAATGCCAGCTCCAAATGTGCCAAAGGATTTTATTGAGCGATTGATTACGGATTATGAGAAAAACCGTGACAAAGCATTTGCGGCTCCTCTGCCAGAAAACAAGGGGCGTATTTTTTGGCTTGGAAGCGAGAAAATACGCCTTCCGAATAAAAAAGTCGGTTGGTTCTATATGGGCGAGTTTTTTGAAGAAAGAGCCGACGCGCATGAATCAGCGTTCCGTGGACGTGGATTGTGCGTTATTCCTTAATAGAAAAAGAATTATGCTTAGTTAAAGTTCAAGTGGAAAGAGAATCCTATTGCTGACGTGTTTACTATGTATTCTTTTTCATCAAAAAAGTGCAGGGTCTTTTTTAATGGGAATCCTCGTTTAAAATTAAGGAAAACTGTTATTCCGAACAGATTGAAATCCGTTATTATCTCAGTTCCATAGTGGATGTAATGCGCAAGATTCGCAGCGTTCGTTGTGCACATAAATGGCGTGTATGCTATGTAAGAAATGCATGAAAAATCTTTGCTCAGCTTCTTTGTATATTGGATACCTGCATTTACGGAATTGTATGTGAGGGTGTCGCTTTTCTTAGATGAAAGCGAACCATTGAATGAATACTCAAAAAAGGCATATCCAATATAAGGTGTAAAATAAACGAATATTGGCATTAAACGTGGAAAGTAAATCTGCCCGTCAAATTCTATGCAGAGTAAACTTTGGTTTACTTGAGCGTCATGATTGAAATTTGGGTTCCAAGACCATAAAAAATGCGGTATTTGTAAAAATCCAAGGTTCAGCTGTGCTTTTGAGATTAAATGTTTGTTGTGGTAGGAATGAAAAAGAATTCCTTTGAAGTCCAAAAGCTGCGATTTTTGTAGTTGGTCCTTATGCTGCAAGAACGACAAATTCTGAAATCCCCTTGTAGTCTCAAAAGTCCAGTCAACGCCAGAAATAGGCGAGACGGACTGAACTTCTAGTGCAGTGGCACTAAAAGTTATAGAGACGAGCAGAATTATTGTCAGAAATATTCTTGCAGCATTTTTGCTCATTTTTTAGAAAAGTTTTTCCCCAAGAAGCCTTGCAGCCAAATCAACTGCGAATGCGGCTGTTTGGTTCCTTACATCGAGGACTGGATTGACCTCGACAATTTCTGCTGAACGAACCATTTTTGAGTCGCACATTTCTTCCATGAGAAGAAGTGCTTCTCTGTTGGTCATTCCTGCAGGAAGCTGGTAGCCTGTTCCAGGAGCGTACATTGGGTCAAGACAGTCCATGTCAAAGCTTACGTGAACACAGTCTACGTTTCTTTTGAAGAAACCCAAAACATGGCGGACAACTTCATTAAAGCCTAGACGGTCAATGTCTGTCATTGTGTAGGCAGTAACGCCTGCTTCTTTCATAAGCTTTTTCTCGCCCTCATCCAGGCTTCTGAGACCTACGTAGCAGACATTGCGAGGGTCTACCTTTCTGCCGTCAAAGTACAGGTTTACAAGGTCTGGCAAGCCGTAGCCGCAACTCGCCGACATACATTCACCGTGGATGTTTCCTGAGGTTGTTGTGTCTACTGTGTTGAAGTCTCCGTGTGCATCTACGTAGAGAACGCCCAGTTTTAGCCCCTTCTTTTTGTATGCTGCAGAAAGACCTGCGAGCGAACCTAGTGCTATTGAGTGGTCACCACCAATTACAAGAGGAAAGTCTCCGCAGCTTGCTACTCGTTCAACTTCCTCAGCGAGCTGTTCGTTTGCTTTGAGAATTGGAGCCAGATACTTTGCTGCAGGATTTCCTACGGCTTCATATTCCTGTGGGTTTATCTGTATCGGAGAAAAATAACGCACAGTCTTGTGTCCCAAGCTTTCGAGACGTTCCTTTATTCCTGCAAGACGGATTGCGGACGGGCCCATGTCCGAGCCGTGGCGGCTTGCGCCAAAGTCTAGTGGCATTTCCAATATATGAATGTTCATTAGTTACTCCTTCGCCAGACCTGCTTTTCTGGCTTCATCAGCAACGGCTTTTGCTACTGTTGTGGCAACGCGAGGGTCAAAGGCAGACGGAATGATATTGTCCGCGTTCAACTCGCTGTCAGAGATGAGTGAGGCAAGTCCCTTTGCTGCTGCTATTTTCATTTCTTCTGTGATTTTGCTTGCACGGCAGTCGAGCGCACCTCTGAAAAGTCCTGGGAAAGCAAGAATATTGTTAATTTGGTTTGGATAATCGCTTCTTCCTGTTCCAATTACGCGTGCACCAGCTGCTTTCGCTTTTTCGTAAGTGATTTCTGGCTCTGGGTTTGCCATTGCAAATACAATCGGGTCTCTAGCCATGCTTTTTACCATTTCTTCTGAGACCAAATTCGGTGCAGATACACCAACAAAAATATCCGCGCCCTTCATTGCTTCTGCAAGTGTCAGCCTTTGGTTGTCTGGGTTTGTGATTTCTGTAAGCTCTTTTGTAAGAAAGTCGTATTTGTCGTAATCTTCTTTTATTACGATTCCATTGATATTGAAGCCATAAATCTTTCCGATTCCGAATTTATGCAGCATACGGATTATAGAGGAACCTGCGGCTCCTGTTCCAGAGACTACAAGCGTACATTCAGAAGGCTTTTTTCCTACGACTTTGAGGGCGTTTGTTATGGCAGCAGTAACGACAATTGCTGTTCCGTGCTGGTCATCATGGAATACAGGAATGTTCAGCTCTTTTATGAGCCGTCTCTCAATCTCAACGCAGCGCGGAGCCGATATGTCCTCAAGATTGATTCCGCCGAATGTAGGCGCAATCTGCTTGCAGAATTTGATTATTTCTTCTGGGTCTTTTGTGTCGATGCAGAGAGGAACCGCATCAAGGCCTGCGAATCTTTTAAAAAGTACGCATTTTCCTTCCATGACAGGCAATCCTGCTGCAGGACCGATGTCGCCAAGCCCTAGGACTGCCGTTCCGTCAGAAACGACGGCGATAGTGTTGCTTTTCCATGTGTACTTGTAAACGTCATCAGGATTTTTGTGAATCGCGCGGCAAGGTTCTGCCACGCCCGGAGTATATGCAAGGGAAAGGTCGTCCCTTGTTTCAAGCGGCATCTTCAGCTCTGTGGAGATTTTACCGCACCATTTGCTGTGTGCTTCCAGCGCTTTTTCGTAAATTGTAGCCATAGGAGCATTATAATAGAAATGTGGTAAATGTACATTTATTTTTTTAAGAAGTTATAAAATGAATGAATTTTTAGTAAGAAAAGCTTTGAAGTGCTTTTTTTGCTCGGTTATCCAGTCTGGTAACGTGCCTCTCTTCGAACATTTTTGTAAGGGAGCATAAAAAAACCGCCTCGTCTTCTAACCCTGAGGCGGTTCTTTAACCAAATCGTGATGAAGACCAACCGTAACCTTGATTGCGTCTTTCTTTTTGTATTCTAGTTCACTTTATGCGTTTCGTCAACTTTTTGCATTTGAGTTTTCTTCTACAGCTGCAATCTCCTCAGCCGTCAGTCCGTAGAGCGCATAGACCGCCGCGTTTATCGCCTTGTCCGTAGCGTCTATGTCGGCTTTTAGCGCGCTGATTTCCGCCTTGTACTCGTCGAAATACTCCTGCCATTCATCTTGGTCTTTGAGCGAGAGCTTTATTTTCTGTTTGCCCAGCTCCTTGACGAACTCGCCGAACGAAAGCGTATAGAACGACTCAAGTGCGCTTGTAATCTTGCTCACCTGTAAATTGTCCCGCACGCGAGAAAGAAACTTTGCGCACTTTTTCTGCATTTCGGCATTGAGCGAGAGCATTTTATCCGCAAGCTCTACAAACGGCTTCTGCTCGTCGGGCGAAATCGCAGGGACAGGAATCGCTTCCAATTGATTTATTGTAAAATGGAGCCCTGTTGGATAAGTTTGTTTGAACCAAGCGTTAACCAAGCTAGAATTTAACAGACATAAGATAAATTCCATTGTGTAATCTTTTTTAGTTTCAAAAATTACATTCAAAGTTACGTGACATAGATATTTTTGCTTGTCTAGAGTTGCAGTTATCCCTTGCGCAACTTGCTGAACAAGTATTTTTTTGTCGACTGTAAAATTTTCTTTTATTCTTGGTCTAGCATTGCTGTTTTCAAGCATTAAATCTGGTCTGTACCACATATATTCATTATTTTGTGGTAATGATCATTTTTTTATATTTCTTCCTCGCAAAAATAAATAGCAATCATCATCTTTCTTTTCATTGAGAATGAATTTTTCATCGTTTGCAGTTTTTATTCCGCTTGTATATGAAATAATTTCACCCATTCGAATTGTATTTACATTTTCAAGATTGATTGCTTTCTCAAGAATGAAGTTATAATCATTATTCTTTAATAATTGTTTGTATGAAATTGAATAACCTTTTGAAACAAACGTCTGATTATTAGAGTATTTGTATAACTCTATTTCTGCATCAACATCAGGTTCTTTATTTTTATATACTCTGAATTTCGAGTTTAGTTGAGAATTTACAAAAAAAGCGTAAATCTTTAAAATTTTAATCACCACAAAAAAAATCAAAAAGA
>CADCRJ010000003.1 GCA_902803735.1 uncultured Spirochaetaceae bacterium | reverse complement strand
CTCTAAAGTGTTTTCATCGAAGATTTCTTTTTCAATTCTCCCGTAAATGCAAAGCGACATTTTTCCCCGCTCCTTGATATAAATTACACTTTTTCTGTGAAAAGCTCATCGTTCAGCTCAAGCCTGTTTGACAAAAACTCAACAAAAGAGCCTGTTATTTTTATGAAGTTGTCCGCTCCGCTTTCATTGTAAAAATACACGGGCGGGTTGTCTCCGTCTGACAGCCTGAAAAAGCAAAACATACAGCCTTGGCTTGCCCAAAACACAAAATCGTTGTCGGGCAGCTTGTTTTCTGATTCGTTTTCAGCCAAAAGTTCCTCAGCACCCTGCTTCAAATCATAGATTTCATTCATAAAGCAAGAATCTCCGCCCATATAGCCGCCGTCTGTTCCGTTTCCCATAACGGACAGAAACTCAATGTACGCTTTTGGAAGATTGCCCGTTTTTGCGATTAACTCAGCCAATTGAGCTTTTGAACAGCCGTTCAAGCAAATATGTTTTTGCTCAAGCCGTGCCACCAAATCATTTATGAATTCCATTCGCTTTCGCCCAGCTCCGCGTCGATTTCTTTTTGAATCTCCTCATCAATTTCCTTGTGCGAATTCAAGAGATTCCCCAAAAGCACAACATCAGACGCTTCTCCTTGCTCAAAGATTTGTGCTTCAATCCCAATTTCACAAAGTGCGTTGTATAATGAAACAGCTTTTTGAATGCCGTCCGTGTCCACATAATCACATTTATAAACAAAATCGCCGTTTTCAATCCGCGCTTTTATTTGACTCACCGCCAGCTCTGTATGCTTTCTGAGAACTTTTATGCAAGCTGCCGTTTGAGATTTTACCTTTATCCCGATTGTGTCCATATTTCTTTGTCCTAGTTTTCAGGGAAAACGATATACTTTGTAGGAAGCTGATTGCACAGCCAGACCTTATCATTGCCGACATAGAACTTTATCCCGTCAGCAATGGCGTGCTGCGTATCAATCTTCAGCAGAACAGGCGCGGAATCTCTTCTTTTGCCAACCGCCGTCGCAGTCTCCTCGTCAACAGAAAGATGAACATATTGCCTTTTCATCGGCAAAAGCCCAGCTTCTTTTATTGAGGGAATAAAACGCTTTGCAGTTCCGTGAAAAAGAATCGCTGGCGGCGTTCCCTCAGCCTTTTTTATGTGCATCGGAATCGAATGACCGTAAAGAGCGCGTATTTTGTCCCCGTCAAGTTCCAGCCGCTTCTTTTCAGAAATCTCCATAACCTTGATAACATCATCTCTCGTAATCTCCAATGCGCTCAAAAGCTGCTCCAACGGAACAAAGCCATCTTCATTCATCTCCAGCTCATATTCCCACGGAGCGTGGCGGAGAGCATAGGAAATTTCCTTGCTGAGTTTTATGTAGTCCATATTCAGGAAATATACACGGTTTTATTTTTTTGTGCTAGAATTGGTTCTTATTATTGAAAATGCTTTATTGAAGTATCGCTAAGGTTGAAATAAAAGGAGTTTTAACAAATGACAAACGTAGAGAAAATCAAGGAAATCTTTGAGAATTACTATCAGAGAGACGAAATTGGAATTGAAGCCCATAAAGCTTTTGTGCAGGAACAAGGTCAGCTTCACATGAAAAAAATCCTGGATTCGGTTCCAGAACTTGAAGGAAAATTCGGCATATCCCTGCCGGAAACTTACAAGGCTTTTTTGGAGGCTGGAGCGGGATTCGGAATGTCTACAATGGACAACTGCGACAAATTCTATGCATTTGACAGGGACATAATCTTAGACTGGAATATGATGGGAGATGTTCATGCATGCGTTGCAGATTCATTTGAGGATGTATTTGTATTTGGTGCAGATTATTGTGACAGCTGCTACTTTATGGATGTGAAAAACAAATTTGGATTTGGAAAGGAATCCGTATGGAAATCCTACAGGTCAGGATTTGAGCAAATAGACTTGGAGTTGGTGGGAAATGACTTTGTAGAATTCCTTGAAAACTTTGCATATAATAAAGAATTAAAAACAACAAAACCCTTTAAGCCGTATGAACCGACCGTAGAAGACGGCGAGGCTATCGTAAAAATAATAGAAGAAAGAGCCAGGGCGGATGAAAAGGTCTATCAGGAAATTCTTGAAGCAGAAAAGAAAATTGACGAATATGTAGCCTCTGCAAAAACTAAAGTAAAAGTTATAAAGAAAAAAAATGTTAATAAAGATCAACTTGGTATATATGGAAATATGATAATAGAACCATTCAAATCAAAGTATTTTGACAAGTATCCAATAAAATCCCTTGCAATTTTTATTTATCTCGGGTTCTTTAAGGTAAAAAATAATTATGGATATTTTTTCAAGAACTATGAAATGAATGGTTATTATCAGAATCTTAGTACCAAAAATGAAGAACTTTTTGAATATTTTAGATTCATTAAAAATATAACCCCCATGTTTACTTCTAAAGATAGATTTGAGCATAATGACTATGTATTTCAAGACTATCAGAACAAGCTTGGAAGAGGAACTGAGGCTGTCTACATAATTCACAATGATGGAAGACCTATGGAAGAAGCATGCTATGTAGCAAAGGATATGGTGGACTTCATCAGAAAAATCTGCGAAGACGAGCCATTTGATTTAACACCAATCGGAGAAATAAAATAATTGCCTTACTGAGTCTGTGAATCCATATTTCACCTTTATTCTGAATATTCCAGCCCTACACGGAAGCCCGCTTTTATTTTCTCCGTGATTTCATCAGGCGTTTCATCGCTGTCATTCCAGAAAAACACGCTTTTCTCTTCGGCGCTCGACAATATGCAAAAACGCACGAACCGATACGGAGCAAAATCAGGACGCTCAACAAGCAGCTCTCCCGTGCATTTTTCCCATTCCGCTATCGCTCTGAAACACTCGTCATTGTCGATTAGCACTTCTGTTTGGCAATCGCTATGATATTTTTGTGTTTCGCTAAAAAATGTGCCTTTTGCCGCTCGCAATACATCGTGAAAATCGCTCATAGCTCGTTCTCAATCAAATCCTCTGCCAGATTCTTAAAATCCAGATTGTCAATGCCGTTCTCGCCCGCTTCAATTTGCTTTGCCAGCTTTGAATCATAATAAATCTTCATCGCAGCCCTGTAATCGAGCTTTAGCTTTTCTGCCAAATACTCAATGATGCTTGATTCCAGCTCCTGACGATAAAAAGCCGTAAGCTCATTTTTATCAACCATTTTGTTTTCCTCCAACAATGTACGATGATTGAAAAGAAAGAACTTTGTCCAAAACTTCTTGATTTGTTATGCAGATTTGATTGCTTGTTTTGTAATAACGGATTTCTTCGAGCGTCTTTTTTTTATCCCACAAACCGCGAAAATACATATTCACAGTTTTGAAAACATCATCGTCTGCAACCGCTCCGATTATGATGTCATAATCTTTGTAGATTTCACTGCCTTTTCTACAGTTGCAGACAAAATCCAGCCATTGCTCATTTTCTGATTCAAAATTCAAAACCTTGAAAGAATTCAAATCATCAAAAAGCTCATAAACATTTACAGTTGCCAGACCATTCTTTGTTCTGTCTGCTTTGCGCAAAGCCCATTTTTCCGCTTGAGCTTTGAATGATGTTATATAAAATCCTTTGCCAAAATCCAAATAGTTTTTTGAAAACGAAACATCAGGATTTTTGATTTCAGCCGCAGCACCGTGATAGACTGTCATACGCTTTGCTTTTCCTTTACGAACTGGGTTATATCTTCCACAAGGCTTTGCTCGCCCATTGAATGAAGAACATCGTAGTGTTTTATGATGTAATCATCAAGAATACGCGATTTCTCGAGTGTTTGATAAACTTCGTGCGGTGTTTTTTTCCAGCTTTGAGCCAACTGATGAATGAGAAAAACCGAAAACTGCATTTCAGATTTCTTGCACATAAAAACTCCTCGATTTCATTATACACAATTTTGCAATAGCAGAAAACTTGCTTTTTAGAGCTGTTTGAGAAAATGTCTAAATTATTATTCTTCTTAGCTCTTGCATAAATTCTCCAATAACAGTCTTAGAAAAGTGCTTTGGAAATTATTTTTGTCATGTAGTATTTCCAAAACATTCGGATTATTTTTGATGATATTTTCAAACTTTGGATTGCAATATAATTTTAGAGAATCGATACATATTTCAGTTAATTCATCATTACGAATTTTTAATAATTCCAATAGAATATCTAATTCGTCGATGATTATTTTATTACTAATTGAATATGCTAATTTTTTCTGCCATTCTAAGTCTTTATTAAAAATGTTGGTTTTCAGCATATTCCAATCATTTTCTGAAAAATCATTAAGCATGGCACGAGCGATTAAAAAACCGTCATCATACCATGCATCAATTGTTGTATTTTGATTTAACAAATCATCTAATTCTGTATACATAAAAATATCTTAGCATTTTACCTTTTCAATCGGCATTGTGTAAGCCCTTTGCCCCCTGTAACACAATGCCTGTGTTTGCGAGTTTCTGAGAATTTTTGTTGCTGTTTTTGAGATTTTGCTGTGCTATACGCCTTACAGGGGACGCTTTGCGGATCGCGGCGGCTTGCCTCCGATTTCTCGTGAATGAAGGAGGCTGTCTGTATGACGATTTATGAAATCGTGGTACTTGTCATCATGATTCTTTCTCTGATTATAGACCTGCTCACCTTCCTACTTAAATAGGACTTAGAGCATAAAGAAGCCCGCCTGACAGCAACGAAACTTTCAGCGGGCTTGTATCAAACAAACTCAACGGAGGCAAGTTGCTCTTTTTGCATTGCGTCCCCGTTTGTTTTAATATAAATTGCGTTTGTTGCTTTGTCAACTTTGGCGCTGCACATCAGCATTTCCAAAGTTGTTCGGCAGTTTCATCTCACACAACAGAATCCCTTGCGTAGTCGGTGATGTCGGAGCCGAGCTTCTTGTAGATTTCCCTGACCGAATCGCCTGATGAGAGCGTTTTAAGCTCCTCGTCCGTCATGCCCACAAGCTCAAGGAACTCAACCTTGCCGTTCGGGGTGTCCAGAGTCTCGACCGAGGGGTCTTTGACGGTGATGAAGCCCGTGAGCTTTGATTTATGGTTCGCGTCGATTCCCTGAGTCTGCCCTGTGTAAATGTACTCGTCGGGGCTGAAAACTTCACAGTCATCAAAAACGTGAGTGGCGATTTTCTGAAGATTTGAGCAGACTGTTCTGATTTCTGCCTCCTCATCATCGCCGAAGCCTTTTTTGAGCTTGAATGTAAGCTCGTAGCCTTTGCCGCTCGTGCTTTTGTCCTCGTACTCCTTTTCGTAAAGCTCGGTCAAACCGAACGTCACGAAATGCCAGAAATCGCCGCCGTCATAAATGCTGATTCCGTCAAACACATCGCTGCCCCCAAAACAGCGTTTGATAATCGTTCCGTAATGCTTGGGATTTGTCTGGTTCGGGTAGACTCTCAGGAATTCTTCTTGGATTGCCTTCCACCCGATAGCATTTACCGCCTGGCTTTCCTTTTTGCCTTCCAGTTTAACTTGCTCTTTCTCAAACCAGTCGTTGACTATATTTGAAAGCCCCATGTCATCAGTAAATTGCTTTTCGTACTTATACTCTGCGTTGAGCTTCTTTGTCTTTGGCTCGTACACAATCCGCATTTCCGTAGGCACCGGCTTATTGTATTTTGCGCAGATCGATTTTATTTCTTCCGCGTCCTCTTTGATGATTGCTATAACTTGCCTTTGGCAATAAACAGAAACATCAAAATTCGCGTTTACACCTGCTTTATTTAGTTTTCCTGCATGAAAAAGCTTGTTTTTTATACAATAGAAATGGAACGGAAATAATGCTCCCTCAAAAGAAACATAAATAAAGATTTTGTCAGCCATGTCGCAAGAATATTCTTCACAGATGTCAATCATATCCATCTGCAATTCAGTAAATTTATCTTCAAACATTTTGTTTCTCTCCTTACAATTAAATATATTGGAAATGTCATCTATATTTTCGTCTATAAAATCTTTCATTTTACCTAGAAATCTGGGATTTCTTTCTTTTTTGTGTATTTGAAGTCCGTGGCATGGCTGTTTGGGATTTTTCCCTCAATGCGGTCATTTTCTTTTTGCAGCTGGAATTTTATCATTGCCTTAAAAGCGTCCATAAGGCATTCTGCCTTGCTTACATCCGTATCCGTAATGCCCGCTTCTGATAGTTCCTTTGTAAGGTAGTAGCAGGTTTCTATTGTGGAGATGTATTCGGGGCGTGGTTCCCGCTTGAATGTGAATATTGACTCATAATTTCCTGCAAAGCTTACTTTTGGAAGCTTCATTATGTTCGAGCTGTAGCGAATCATTTTTTTTGAGCAGAACCAAGTCGAGTCTATGATTATTGCAAGAAGTCTCTTGCCTCCAATTTCTTCTTTAAATCCCTCTTTTTTTGAAGTCCATGCGTCATCCCCTGGATAGAGCAAGACAGGATAATACTGCGGGTCTTCCAAAAGCTGGCAGAGTCTTGTGTTTTTTGTAAAGTCGATTCCAACAAGAATTTCTGAGTCTATAAGACCTGCATGAGCTATTCGCCCTGTTCCTGTTCGCTGGCGTTTTGCTTCTTTTGGGTGCATTAAAAAAACGAATTTGATTCCGGGGTCGAAAGGTGTGAGGTGACTGCAAAGGCAGCTTTCTTTTGGTCTAAGGCATTTAAAACAGATTTCTCGCATAAATAGACTATATCAGAAAGCCGCCTGAAAAAAAAGTGTATGAAGTTGTTGCTTATTTCTTATATTTGATTGCGATGCCAGAGAGAATGTAGTCTGTATTATTCTCAACGTCACACATGATGTTTACAACGTCGTCTGCTCCTGGATACTGTTTCTGAGCTTCCTCAACGAGCTTGTAGTAAGCGGCTTTGCCTGTCTCAAAGTGAACCGTAATACGTCCTAGAACCTGATAAGATTCGCTGTCATGCGGAAAATTGCCCTGAGCATAGCCAGGTACTGTTGTTGTACAAGCTGTGAATGCGGAGATTGCCGCTGTAACAGCCATTGCAAAAAGAACCTTTTTTAATGTTTTCATAGAAATAGCTCCTTGGAAAAAATTGTTTTTGGTTTTGCAGTGCAAGCAAAACTTATTAAACACTATACAAAAAAAAAGTTGTTTTTCAAGGATTTTGCCTTATTGAGCCGTTTTTTGTCTCTCTTTGATTGTCTTGAATTGTGTGTTTTGCTATACTTTGCGTATGGTAATCGCAAGCATTGATTTAAAGGACGGACATGTTGTCCAGCTAAAAAACGGTAAGGATTTGGTTCTTCAGCGTGACGATGCGGATGCTCTCATCGCTGATTTTGACAAATATGGTGAAGTCGCTGTTATCGACTTGGATCAAGCCCTCCGTCATACAGATGAAAAGGGAAATACAAAAAATACAGAGCTTCTTAAGCATCTTCTCCGACATGGAAACGTGCGTGTTGGCGGTGGAATCCGTGATGTAAAGAAAGCCCGCGAGCTTATTTCCCTTGGAGCTGAGAAAGTTATTGTCGGCTCTGCGGCATGGAATCCGTCTCCAAAGGCTGGTGAGTCAGTTTTGAATACAGCCTTTTTGGAAGAGCTTGTTGCCGCAATTGGCAAGCAGCGTGTTATCATCAGCGTTGATGCTATAAATGGAAAAATTGCAGTAAAGGGATGGACGGAGACTGTTGACATTCCTTTGATAGACGGTGCACGAGAAGCCGAGAAATACTGTTCTGAGCTGCTTTTTACCTGCGTTGAGAAAGAAGGCTGCATGCAGGGAACGGACATGGATTCTTGCCGTGCATTGCGTGAGGCTGTTTCTTGCCGTGTCGTTGCGGCTGGCGGCGTAAATTCTTTGGAGCAGATTGTAGAGCTTGAGAAGCTTGGCTGCGACGTTCAGCTTGGAATGGCTCTTTACACAGGAAAAGTTTCTTTGAAAGACTCTTTTATTGGATGCCTTAATTTTGAGAAAGTTGACGGAATGATTCCTGTCATTGCTCAAAGCCCTGCTGGCGAAGTGCTTATGATGGGCTATTCTAACAAAGAGGCATTTGAAAAGTCTTTTGAGACAGGAAAGCTCTCGTTCTTTAGCAGGACTCGCAATAAGCTCTGGACAAAGGGCGAGACAAGCGGACATTTCCTTGAACTTGTAAAAATGAGAGTTGACTGCGACCGCGACACAGTTTTGGCTACTGTAATTCCGCATGGTGGCGTATGCCATACAGGAAGCTTCACTTGCTTTGGCAGCGAGCCTGATGCGAAGTCAACTTTGGAGCGTCTCTACGGAACAATTTCTGAGAGATTTGCAAATCCTAGACCTGGCAGCTATACCGCGACGCTGGATGCAAAGCGTGTTCGCGAAAAGGTCATGGAAGAAGCGGAGGAGCTTACGGATGATGCTGAGTCTAAGGACGAGGTAATCTGGGAAGCTGCCGATTTACTTTATTTTGTAAGCGTTCTTATGTATAAAGAGGGCGTTACGTGGCAGGACGTTTATAACGAGTTAGACCGTCGCCACAAAGAAAAATAAGCTTAGGCGTAGTTTTTTGCAAGGTCATTGCAGGGGAAAATCATGATAAAAATACAAAAATATGCTGATATAGAGCCGGAGTTTTTTGACGGACGAAATTTTGGGGATTCAATTGATACTGTAAAGGATGTTCTGGCAGATGTAAGAAAGCGTGGAGACACGGCTCTCGCAGAATATGGAGCTAGATTTGATGTTTCGGCTCCTAGCTCGCTCGAAATTCCTTTGGAGGAATTAAGACGTGCTGCTGATAATCTCAAGCAAAAAAATCCCGATTTGTATAAAGCCCTTGAATATAGCCATGACCTTGCCTTACGCTTTGCAAAAAAGCAGCGAGAATCTTTTGATGATTTTGAGACGGAGCTGGAGCCTGGACTTTTCACAGGACAGAAAAATATTCCTGTTGACAGGGCTGGTGTATATGTTCCTGCAGGACGCTTCCCGCTTGTTTCTACTGTAATTATGACTGTAACTCCAGCCGCTGCTGCTGGTGTTTCCGAGATTGTGCTCTGCACTCCTCCAAGGGTTCATCCCGATGACAGGGAGGCTGCCGAAAAAGCTGGTCTTGGTGTTCCTGGCAAGCCTTTTATAGGCGGAAAACCTTATGCAGACGAGAACATAATGGCAGCAGCCTATATTTGCGGAGTAACGAAAGCATTTGCTGTTGGCGGTGCGCAGGCTATTGGCGCGCTTGCGTTTGGAACAGAGTCCGTGCCTCGTACTGATGTTATTGTAGGTCCTGGAAATAAGTTCGTTGCCGAGGCAAAAAAACTCGTGTATGGTACTGTTGGAATCGATATGGTTGCAGGTCCTACCGAGGTGTTCATCATTGCTGATAAATCCGCTAATCCCGCTTGGGTTGCGGCAGATATGCTTGCTCAGGCAGAGCATGATGTTGTTGCGCAGCCTGTAATGGCAACAAATGACGAGGCTCTCGCAAAGGCTGTTGCCTCAGAAATTGAGAAGCAGCTTGCCGTCCTTGAGACAAGGGCTACTGCAGAGCAGAGCGTTGAGAAATGCGGTCGAATAATCATCTGCGATAATCTGGAGCAAGCCGCCGAAGCTGCTAACAGAAAGGCTCCTGAGCATTTGGAGCTTGCAATGAAATCTGGTGCGGAGTGCGATAAGATTGCTTCTTTGTGCCACAATTATGGCTCGCTCTTTATTGGTCACGGAAGTGCGGAAGTGTTCGGAGATTATGCCGCGGGTCTAAACCATACGCTTCCTACTAGCGGAAGCGCAAGATTTACAGGTGGACTCTCTGTTCGCGTGTTCTTGAAGACCGTTACAACATTGCGTACCATTCCTGGTTCTAAGGGTGCCGTTGCTAGTGCTCAGGCCGCAGGGTGCCTTGGAGATGCAGAAGGTCTTGCTGGTCATGCAAAGGCTGCAAGAATTCGTCTTGCATAGTCCTAAAATTGAAATTGAATAGATTTTATGCTAAAATAGGATGCTATGAAAATTTATAAATTAGGTGAAGAAGTTTTACGCAAAAAGTGTGAGCCTGTCACAGAAATAACGGATGAGATGCGCACTCTTTTTTACGATATGTTTGAGACAATGATTGAGGCTGATGGCGTAGGTCTTGCAGCTCCTCAGGTAGGAATCTCTCAGCGTTTTTTTGTTATTATTTCTGATGATGATGTTCGCAGGGTTTTTGTTAATCCACAGATTATAGAGACAAGTGCGGAGCAGAGCGATTTTGAGGAAGGCTGTTTGTCTTTGCCTGGATTCAATGAGACAATCCGTCGCCCAGTATCTGTTACAGTTCAGGCTCTTGACGAGAATGGCAAGCCATTTACTATTAAAGCAGACGGATTGCTTGCCCGTATAATTCAGCATGAGTACGACCATTTGGATGGTATTGTTTATATTGACAGGGGCGACCCTGAATTTGCGGCAAAAGTTACCGCTCAGATGAAAAAGCGCAAGGAACGTGCAGAGAAAAAGGAAGCTGAGAAAGCTCGCAAACAGGCAAAAATCGCCGCTAAGATTGCGGCAAGGCAAAAATAGGATAGATGCGAAAACTTCGGATATTGTATGCAGGAAGCCCGTTTGCTTCTGCCATGCTGTTGGAAAAATTGATACAGAATGCGCTTAATTGCGATTCGGCAAATCGCGAATTTGCAAATCGCGATTTTGCAAATTGCGACTCTGGAGATGCAAATTATGAATTTGCAGGCGTTCTTACAAATCCCCCTAGCGCGAGAGGTCGCCATAAGGAGCTGCTTCCTACAGAAGTTGCACAGTGTGCGGCTTCGCACGGAATCCCTGTGTTCAGTTTTGAGCATCTTGATTCGGCAGCTCGCGAGGCAATCTTGCCTTTGCAGGCAGATTTGCTTTTGTGCTTTGATTATGGTCGAATCTTTGGTCCGAAGTTTCTTGCGATGTTCCCTCTTGGAGGAATAAATCTTCATCCGAGTCTTTTACCTAAGTACAGGGGATGCACTCCAGTTCCTGCCGCCTTGCTAAATGGCGATGAGTTCTTGGGCGTTAGCGTGCAAAAGCTTGCCCTTAAAACTGATGAAGGCGACATCCTTGGTTGTACAAAAATTCCTCTGAATGGGACAGAGACAACACAAAGCCTTATGGATGGTGACGGCACTACGAGCCCAGTAATTGAAGCTGGTTTTGGGCTGCTTTCAAAAATTCTTGCTGATATATGTGCCTCAGATTGTGATTGCAAAGGTAATTTTGTGCTTCCTGCTGCAAGTGCTCAATGCGGTGAGTCCAGCTATACGCCGTTCATAAAAAAAGAGGATGGACGCATTGACTGGAGCAAACCAGCCGTTGAAATTTGTCGAAAAATACGGGCTTATACGCCGTGGCCAGGTTGCTTTACGTCTTCGGCTGGAATCCAGCTTAAAATCCTGAAGGCTTTTGCACAGCAGGAATCTGCTTTTGCCGCAGGGGAGGCTGGCAAGGTCTTGGGTTCTGATAAGAAAAATGGAATTTATATTCAGACGGGCAATGGGGTGCTGGTCGTCTCTGAGCTACAATGGGAAAAGAAAAAAGCAATGGATTTTAAGTCATTTTTGAATGGTTCCCGTGATTTTATAGGAACTGTATTGGAATAAGAGGAACAGTATTATGGAAGATATGCGTGATATTTTGAATGAAAAAAAAGAAGGAAAAGGCAGAAAATTTTTTGAGAGTCATCTTGAAAAACTTCAGGCAAGTTCTTTTAATTTGCTTTTAACTGTGATTTTGGGAATCGTCGTGATGTTCCTTGTTTGTTTTGCAGTTTTCTCTATAACTGTAAGAGGAGAGGAGCAGGTCATGGTTCCGAACGTTGTCGGAAAAGACTTGACGGTTGCTCTTTTGGAGATGCAGGAGAAGGAGCTTTACCCAAAAATTCAGCTCCGTTATACAGAAACTGACGATGCAGGAAAAATTCTGAACCAGAATCCTTCTGGGGGTACAATCGTAAAGGCTGGAAGACGTATTACCCTTACTGTTAGCCGAGGTGCTGTAATTGGTTACATTGATGACTATACAGGAAAATCATTTGATGAAGTGAAGAAAACTGTTAAAAATACTGTCTCAAAGATAAATACTCCAAAATACATAAAGAATGAGAAGCCGGCTGGTACGATTATCGCTCAGGAGCCAGCTGTTGGTGAGACGATTTCAAAAAGCGTCCCGATTACTTTTGTGGTTAGCCTTGGTAACGAGGAAGAAAAAGCCTCAGTTCCAGCTCTCAAAGGTATGAAGCTTGAGTCTGTAATGCACGAGCTTGAGAACAGCAAGGTTGTTTTTGACTTTGACTCGCGAGTTGCCGTTGCAAATGAGGAGTCTTGCCTTGTTTTTGCTCAGGACGAGACACAGGGCGATGTTCCTGTGTATTCGAGAGTTCATGCCGATATAGTTCTTCCAGAGAACGGAATTGAGGGAAATTCTCAGTACGGTCTTTTTAAGGCGGCAATTACGCATTATCCTTTTGCTGTTCCAATGACATTGGAAGCTGTATGGAGCAATGGTGCGGAGGAGAGGGTTGTTACTCTCATGCATACGGGCGGAAACGTTACGATTCCTTATGTTGTTACAAAGGAAAAAAATACAAAGGCTGAGAATCCGTCTTCTGTTACGGAACTTGTTCTGTATGTTGCAGGTCAAGTTGTTGCGAGAGAATCCTTTTCGTGAGTTTGAATTATGGTACTGAAATTTCTTAGTTTTGCCGGAAGTCTTTGTTTTTTGTTGTACGGCATGAAGTTGATGAGTGACGGAATCCAAAGAAGTGCCGGACAAAAGTTGCAGGCGGCACTTGCCATTGTGACTGGAAACAGGTTCGTAGGATTCCTTACTGGAGCAATACTTACGATGATAATCCAGTCTTCCGGTGCAACTACAGTCATGCTGGTATCATTTGTAAATGCGGGGTTGCTTACAGTTGCGCAGTCTATTGGTGTTATATTCGGTGCCAACGTAGGAACTACGGTAACGGCTTGGATTGTTGCATTCTTCGGCTTTAATTTCAAAATTTCAGCTTTTGCAATTCCGATGTTCGGAATCGGATATATCTTGCTTTCTTCAAAAAAACTGAAGAAAGAGGGCTTCGGAATCGCAATAATGGGCTTCGGAATCCTGTTCATCGGCTTGGACTGGCTTTCTGACTTGTTCAAGGACAGCAGCGGTTTGACAGCGTTCTTGGCAACGGCAAGCGGGCATGGAATCATAAGCCTTGCACTGGCATTTATCGTCGGCATTGTGTTTACAGCCCTTATTCATTCTTCTTCAGCGATGACTGCGATTGTAATCACACTTGCAGCAAAAAATCCTGATATTTGGGAATTTGGTTCAGCAATGGTCATTGGAAGTGCCATAGGTTCTACCGTTGATGCCGTCATGGCAGCAATGAACGCACAGGCAAACGCAAAACGTACGGCATTAGTCCATTTCTTGTTCAATGTGGCGACAACAGTCGTTGCACTTTCTTTATTTCATCCTTTCCTTGCTTTTGTTGATTTCATTGTTCCAGGTTCTGTTCAGGATAATATTGTTTATCACATCGCAGCTCTTAATACAGTATTTAAGCTTTTAGGAACAATCCTTTTCATTCCGTTTGTAAAGCAGATTGCGGCTTTGACACATCGTATGATACATGATGCGCCAGAGAACGAGGTTGCTGTATATCATCTAGAATTTGATGAGAACACAGCAGAAAGAACTCCTGAGACCATGGTCTTTCAGGCTCAGAGGGAGATTGCGAAATTTACTGATGTTGTGGTTGAGATGTTCGACAACCTTCAGGTTGGCATACAACGCTTTGACAATGATTTTGCGGGCGAGGGCTATAGAAAAATTGAACGACTGGAAGATTATACAGACCAAATGCATGCTCAGCTCACACACTATCTGGTACGCTGCACGGCTTTGAGAATCTCAGACCAGTCGCAGGAAAATGTCTCTCACATGATGCTTATTTCTGAGGAGCTTGAGAGCATGGCCGATGGCTGTCTTTCAATCGCTGGGCAGCTCCGCAAAGCCGTTGAGAAAGAAATGCCTTTCAGACCGGAGGATTTGGAGCGACTTGTTCCGTACTTTGAGCTTTCAAGACAGCTCTTGCAGTTTATATACAGGAATGTTTCAAAAATTGAGCGGCTTTCAAAAGAGCAGTTTGATTTTGCGGCGGAGCTGGAGCAGCAGATTGATGCTGAGCGAAAGAGCCTTAAAAAGGTTGCTAGAAAACGTCTTGAAAGCGGTGCAGATGTTAAGGCGGAGCTTTTGTACCTTGATATTGTACGTCAGATTGAAAAACTTGGTGACAGGTGCTTTGATATGGCAGATGAACTTGGCGGCAAAGTTTCATAAATTTTATATTTGTCAGGAGTAGCGTATGTATGAATCTGGTGAAGACTATTTGGAAGCGATTTTACGCTTGCAACTTGAGAACGGCTTTGTTCGCTCTGTTGATGTAGCACGTAAGCTTGCTGTCAGCCGTCCAAGCGTTAGCCGTGCGATGGGGCTTCTCGAAAAAGAGGGCTACATTGAATTTTCAATGGGCAATATGATAAAACTTACTGCAACTGGACAGGCTATGGCAGAAGATGTTTACGGTCGCCATAAGCTTTTGACGGCATTTCTGCAAAAAATAACTGGTGTGCCAGAAGACCAAGCAGAAGAGAACGCTTGCCGTGTTGAGCATGATATTGATGCAGACATTGTAGCTGGCATACAAAAGTGGATGAATGAGAATTCGGAACCAAAAACAGAGAACTAAGAAAAAGGGGCTGTCCAAAAAGAACTGGGCAGCCCCTTTTTGTTTACGGCAGAATTACTGCCTTATTTTGTTACTACATCTTCAACGACAACTTTGTTTATTTTCCAGATGTCCTTTACATAATCTTCTATTGTTCGGTCTGAAGAGAATTTTCCAGAATTTGCAATATTGATAAGTGCTTTTCTTGCCCATTCCTTCTTGTTCTTGTATGCTTCGGCAACTTTTTCCTGAGCCTTCACATAAAGCTCAAAATCGGCAAGGACGTAGTAAACGTCTGGTCTCTGTCCTTCAACGCCGTATACAAGGGAATCGTGAATTTCCTTGAAAATCTGGCGGCTTGGGTCATAAGTTCCGTCGATGAGCTGCTCCACAACCTTGTTGAGGGCTGGGTTTCGCTCCAAGTACTGCTGCGGGTTATAGCTGTGCTCCGCTTCCATTTTGAGAATCTCAGCCGAAGAAAGACCGAATGGGAATCCGTTTTCTTTGCCTGCTTCCTCAAAAATCTCAATGTTTGCACCGTCCATAGTACCAAGTGTGAGAGCACCGTTTACCATGAATTTCATGTTTGAAGTACCAGAAGCTTCCTTTCCAGCCGTAGAAATCTGCTCGCTTACATCTGCGGCAGGGAAAATCTTCTCTGCGACAGATACGCGGTAGTTCTCGATGAACACGACTCGGAGCTTGCCACCTACGCGGCGGTCATTGTTGATTCGTTCTGCAACTGTGTTGATGAGCTTGATAATTGATTTAGCACGTCTGTAGCCAGATGCTGATTTTGCACCGAAGATGAAAGTCCTGCTTGGCGGGTTGTAGCTTGGGTCTTCAATGAGTCTGTTGTACAGATACATGATGTGCAGTACGTTAAGAAGCTGTCTCTTGTACTCGTGGAGACGTTTTACCTGTACGTCAAAGATTGAGTCAGGGTCAAGGAACTCGTTCTGCTTGTGCTTGAGGTAAACAGTAAGAGCCTCTTTATTGTGCTTCTTGATTTTAATAAGCTCTTCGAGAGATGCGTCATCGTCAGCATATTTTTCCAATGCCTTGAGCTTTGTCAAATCCTTTTCCCAGCCATGACCGATTCTCTGCGTAATGAATTCAGCAAGTTCTGGGTTAGAGTTGAGCAACCAGCGGCGTTGAGTAATACCGTTTGTCTTGTTGTTGAATTTCTGCGGATAAAGCTTGTACCAGTCTTTAAGCTCCTGATTTTTGAGAAGCTCTGTATGAAGCTCTGCAACGCCGTTTACGCTGAATCCTGCATGAATAGCAAGCCAAGCCATGTAAATCTTTCCGTCGTGGATGATTGACATGTGATTCTGCTTTGCGTAGTCATTAGGATACTTCTGGCGAAGTTCGATGATAAAGCGGCGGTTGATTTCTTCAACAATCTGATAAATACGTGGCAAAAGGCTCTGGAAAATGTCAATCGGCCATTTTTCCAATGCTTCTGCAAGAATTGTATGGTTTGTATATGCAAATGTTTTTTGCACGATGTTCCAAGAGTCGTTCCATCCCATGCCATACTCGTCCATGAGGATTCGCATCATTTCTGGGATTGCGACGACTGGATGCGTGTCGTTGAGCTGGATTGCGTGAAGTTCTGGGAACTTTGCGAAATCAGTTCCGTGGTCAGCAACAAAGTGATGAATCAAATCCTGCAAGCTTGCAGATGTGAAGAAGTACTGCTGCTTAAGGCGGAGTGCCTTTCCACTTGGACCTGAGTCATTAGGGTAAAGTACGCGGCTGATGTTCTCAGCTTCGTTCTGTCGTATTACAGCTTCGTTGTATTTCATGTCGTTGAAAAGCTGCAAATCAAAGCCGTTAGGACTAGAAGCTTCCCACAGGCGTAGGGTGTTGACTGTATTCGTCTCGAATCCGACTATAGGCATATCATAAGGCGTTGCTATGATTTCCTCTGCATTCTCTAGATAGAATCTGTCCTGTCCGTCTGGAGTTTTACCGTATTTGATTTCTCCTCCAAATTTTACGGTAACCGCAAGGTCTGAGCGTTTTACTTCCCATGGGTCGCGGTGTTTGAGCCAGTTGTCAGGATATTCGACTTGGTAGCCGTTCTCAATTTTCTGCTCGAACATACCGTATTCGTAGCGAATACCGTAGCCGTGTCCTGGATAGTCAAGTGTTGCGAGAGAATCAAGGAAACATGCTGCAAGTCGTCCAAGACCACCGTTTCCGAGGGCTGCGTCCGGCTCTTCGTCCTCTACCAAATCAAGGTCTATGTTCATGTCTTTGATGACTTTGCGAACTTCGTCCTTTATTCCAAGATTGATGAGGTTGTTTGAAAGTGCTCGTCCCATAAGGAATTCGGCAGACATGTAATAAAGCTGTTTTGTAGGCTTTTTTTCATATTCTCGCCTAGTAGCCATCCATGCCGGCATAATAAGTTCCTGAACTGAAGCCGAGACCGCATCAAACAAATCATGGCTGTTTGCCTGAGAAATATCCTTGCCGTACTGTCGTCTTAAACGAGCTGCAAGGTTTGCTCTAAATCGTTCCGCATCAAATTTCATAGTAGCTCCTCTAATATGAACTTTTTTATTAAAAACCGAGTCTGCACCCTAATTTACAGCTCGGAAATTGCCTGTTTATTTTGCTATAAGTACAACAATTGACTTTGCAAGAACGACATAATGTTCTTGTGATGTCAGTTCTTCCGCGGCACCGTCTTCAAGGGCACAGTTGAGATGCTCCATTGAAGTGTCTATGAGCCTGTACCAGCGTCTTAGCTTTTTCTCGGTCTCATAAGAAGGGTGAGGAAGAGTTACCGTCAAGTCATGTATGTCCATGTTGTATGCAATGTAAAAATCATTGTCCTCGGAATCAAGCCCTTCTGCCTTTCCGCCAAGCCTGAACGAGAGGAATCTGCTCATCTTGTTCCAATCAGGAATTTTTCCGTCAAAATTGAACCAAGTTATGTCTGGCGGATTATTGAATTTTGAGGTGCAGGCTCCGCCAAAGAACTTCCGTCTTTGAAAAACAGGATGCCTTACTTTGAGAGCAATCAGTTTCTTGACGAAATCAAGCATTGTCGCATTGTTTGTTACATTGTCCCAGTTGAACCACGAGAGCTCGTTGTCCTGGCAATAAGCGTTATTGTTGCCGTGCTGAGTTCTGCAAACTTCGTCTCCTGCTACGAACATCGGGACACCCTGCGAAAGAAGCAGTGTCGTAAAGAAATTCTTGCGTTGTCTGGTCCTGATTCGCTCGATTTTTGGATTGATTACAGGACCTTCAAATCCATAGTTGTAGCTGTAATTGTTGTCGTTGCCGTCGCGGTTTTCTTCTCCGTTCTGCTCGTTGTGCTTGTAGTTATATGTAACAAGGTCTGTGAGCGTAAATCCGTCATGGCTGTCGATGAAATTTATTGAATTTATCGGGCCTCGTCCTGCCGCTGCGTACAAGTCGCTTGAACCAGCAATGCGTGTTGCGGCTTCGGTTGCCAAATATTCATCTCCGCGTATGAATTTGCGTATACCGTCCCTGTACCTGTCGTTCCATTCGCACCAACGCTTTCCTGGGAAGCATCCCAACTGATAGGCTCCTGCACAGTCCCAAGGCTCAGCTATGATTTTAGTGCCCCTAAGGACTGAATCTTCTGCGATGCGACTCGTTAAGGTGCTGCTGTTCATAACAAAGCCTTTCTGGTCTCGCGTAAGTTCAGATGCCAAATCAAATCGGAAGCCGTCTACATGCATCTCAAGTACCCAGTACCGCAGACAGTCGATTATAAAATCTGCGACAACAGGATGATTCGCATTCACGGCGTTACCGCATCCAGAATAATTCATGTAGTATTCTTTGTGGTCGTGCACCAAATGATAGTAGATAGTGTTGTCCAAGCCCCTAAAATGTAGAGGAACTCCGTGCTCGTTGCCTTCTGCCGTATGGTTAAAGACAACGTCAAGAATTACTTCGATTCCTGCGTTGTGAAAAGCCTTTACCATGTTCTTGAACTCGGTTACGGCTCCTCCAGGAGTCTTATCAAAAGCATAGCTTGTTTTTGGTGCATAAAAGCCGATTGTAGAATATCCCCAGTAATTTTTAAGCCTTGCTCCAGTCATTGGGTTTACGTTCGTATTCTCGTATTCATCAAACTCGTTTATTGGCAAAAGCTCTACGGCTGTAATTCCGAGCGACTGCAAGTAAGGAATCTTCTCGACTGCCCCCAGATATGTTCCTGGATGCTCTACGCCAGAAGTCGGCGAGGCAGTAAACCCTTTGAGATGCATTTCATAAATGACTGATTTTTGAAGAGGAATCGCAAGTGGCTTGTCATCTTCCCAGTCATAGCTTTCATCATCGATGACGACGTTTTTAGGAAAAATTCCTGCCGCACGTTTTGTTCCTGGCTGCATGAATTTAAAAACTGAGCCGCTGGTAAAAGCCTTTGCCTTAGGGTCAAAAAGGTACTGGGTTTTGTCAAATCTAAGTCCTTTTTCTGGTTTGAACGGTCCGTCAGCTCGGTAAAGGTACAATGCCCCTGCTTTTAATCCCTTCACATAGACGTGCCAAATATCTCCAGTCCTGTTAGTGTCAGGATCAAGCTCTATAGTTCTGAATGGTGTAGCATCCTCTTGATTTTGAAAAAGCTCAAGGAATACTTTTGTTGCATTCCGTGTAAAAATTGAAAAATAAACTCCGCTAGATGTAACAAGTGTTCCTGTATCTAGAGGTTTCCCCGGTAAAATCCGAATTGTGTCCATATAAATTAGTTTATCATGGGATTATTTATAAATCCAATTAAATAAACATAATTTTAGAAAAATTCTTTGTACTAAATTGCCTGTAATTTTTTAAACTTATGTAAAGTTATACCGTTTTTCATTTGATTTTTGATTGTATTTCCAGTATATTGATTTGAGCCTTAATTAAAAATTAAGTATTTTATAAATTGGAGACGATATGGCTATTATTTTTGAAGAGAAAAAAGAAGAGAAAAAAGAAGAAAAGCAGGATTCTCTCTCCGAGAAATTTTTGAAAACCCGCCAGATTATTTTGAGCGGCGAGATAAATGAAGAGAATTCAGAGAAAGTAATCAAACAGCTTCTGCTTCTAGAGGCTGACAGTGACAAGCCAATTTATATTTATATTGATTCACCTGGCGGTTCCATTGATTCTGGATTTGGCATTTACGACATGATTCGCTTTATCAATGCTCCTGTTTATACAATCGGAACAGGTCTAATCGCCAGCATGGGTTCTATAATCCTTCTTGCAGTTCCTAAAGAACGCCGCTTTGGACTTCCTAACAGCCACTACCTCATCCATCAGCCACTTATTAGTGGTGTTGCCAGAGGAGTTGCTACGGATCTTCAGATTCAGGCTGAGGAAATTGCAAAATCAAAGGCAAAGCTTATTAAGCTCATTGCTGAAGAAACTGGCAAGTCAGAGGAGCAGGTTGCTGCTGATTGTAACCGTGACCACTGGCTGTCTGCGGACGAAGCCCTTTCTTATGGCTTGATTAGCAAAATTGTTTCAAAGCGTTCTGATTTGGCTTAATCACTATTAGGAACGAAAAAAAATACTGGAACTGTTATAAATGGGGTGTCGTGTTACAGACTGCTCTTTCGTAATGGTTCCAATACGGATTTTGAGCGTATGATTTTTGAGCTGACAGATTCCCTTGCAGAAAAAATCCTTTTCGCTATGGAAAATCAGGAAGAAGAATTTGTTTTGGATGTAAATTCAAAAAATGTGATTCCAATTTCTGATATTCCTGAATCGCCAGATGAAGAAAATATCTGTTCTTTGCCGTTTTGGTCATCCTCTGATGGCTATAATCTGTTGGAGACTTTTGCAGAGACACTTCGAGCGCCTGTTATAAGACGGGAGCTGAAGGCGGTGCTTGCAAACGGAAGGGGGGTGTTCAGGAATTATAAGAACGTATTGAAAAAGTACCCTGAAATTGAGCGCAGGTTTCAAAAGTTTAAGGTAAAAGAAATGCGTCTGCGGTTGATGGATTGGTATAATGCACTTCGCGAATCTTGGGGGCTTGAAAAGCTTTCGCAGGAATCTGATGACTATGGCGATTTGCTGTTGTCTGATTTTGTTTTTCGCGAGTACGATTTTCTTAAAGATGAGAATTGCATTGCTTTTTTGAAAAAGGACAGGTCGGAAGAGTTAAAAGGTGAATTTTCAGGCGCGTTAGGGCAGGCATTGGCTCATATTTGGCAATGCCAGACAACAGTACAGCCCAAAAGCGTAGACGGTTTCGTTTGTCATACGCAGGCTGATGATTTTGCAGGTTGCCTTTTATACGAAAGCTTGGACTGTGCAGAAAAAACAGCAATTCTTTCTGTCTGCTTTGTTCATCAGAATTACCGTGGCTTGGGAATTGCAAGGGAGCTTCTGGCTAATTGTATTTCCAAATTAAAGGAACGCGGATTTTATTTGTTTGTTATTGCAGATTCGATGATTTCAGAAGAGACAGGAACAATGCTATCCCAGATGGGATTTGAAAAAAAAGGTTTTGCCTTTGTGGTGAATTTACAGCAGGACTAAAATTTGTTTTAGCCCAGATTTTTTTGACAGCCGTTTTTACAGGAGATTTTATTATGGCTTTTAGACGTGACAATGAATTGAACATGGAGCAGGTTGCTGCATTCTTACAGGATGCTGTTTCAAAAGTAAAAGCAAGTCCAGAGGAATTGGAGGAGCTTAAAAAAGTTTTCAAGAAAAATGTTCCATTTACACTTCGTTCATTTGTTTCCGCTTATATTTTGAAACAGGCAAGCGGTGCTATTTATCGTTTTAACTCTCACAAGAACAGAGAAGAATTCCGTAGCCGCCGTGAAAGAGAATTTGGCGGTTCTAGATATAATAAATATGAAGAAAATACAGTTTCTTCGTCAAAAGATGAGACAATTTCAGCTCCAAAAGAGCGTTATACAAGAATTCAGATTGATCCAGATTCAGCTGCTACAATTTTCGTTGGAATCGGACGTAACCGCCGCGTATATCCACGCGATATAGTTGGTTTGTTCATTAGCGTTGCAGGTCTTGAAAAAGAGCGCATTGGTGATATTCGCGTACTTGCAAACTATTCTTTTGTGCAGCTTTTCAAAGAGGACGCAGAGAAAGCAATCAATGCCCTTAATGGCTATGACTATCGTGGCAGAAAGCTCAGCGTAAGCTATTCACGCCAGCGTGAAGCAGATGATGTTGATGGTGCAGATGACAGCTCAAATTATGATGATGAGCGTGTTCCAAATGTTTCAAATGCTTCATCTCATATCGTGGACAGCTATACAGCTTCTAATTCAGAGACTGTTGCCCAGCAGGCAGCGTTTGCAGCTCAGCAGGCTTCTCACGAGATGACTGACGAAGAAATCCTTGCAGCAAGAGCACCACGCTCAAGCTCTACAAGCGATATAATGTAGTTTAATCATACTCAATGCAGGAGGAGTGGCGGGAGCTTTATTGTTCCCGCCCGATTTGTTTATGGATATTCATGTTGTAAAAACTGCTGCCGATTGGAGCGTAAATACATTGGTGGTTCCTCTTGCAGGAAACAAGGTTTTTATTGTTGACCCAGGCTGTTCAGAGGTGTTCAACGATGAGGATGTTGTCGTTTCATTTTTGAAAGAACATAATTATGAGCCTGTGGCGATTGTCCTCACGCATGGGCATTTTGACCATGTTATTGGTCTTCCAGTCTTGAAAAAAGCATTTCCAGAGCTTCCTATTGCAATTCATAATTTAGATAAGGATTTTATAGGCAAGAATTCTATTTCTTTGCAAAATTCTGTTCTGGCTGCAAACGGGTGGGTACGATTCTTGCGTTATGTAACGAATCTTCCAGAGCCTGATTTTTTGCTAGAAGACAGAAAAACTTTGAATGAGATTCTGAGCTTGAAATCATCTGACAAAGATTTGTGCGATGCTCTTGCAGAATGGCAAGTTTTGCATACGCCAGGTCATTCTCGTGGTTCTGTTTGCTTGTATAATGAAAGTAAAAGCGTTCTTATTTCTGGCGATACTATATTCTACAGAGCCAGAGGCAGAACCGACATGACAGGTGGAAGCAAGACTAGGATAATGGACAGCATCGGATTCTTGGATATGTATTGCAAAAAAGAAACTGTCGTTTATCCAGGCCACGACTTTTATGGATTTAAGATGGGCGAAAATGTCATTTATGACTACTAAGGCTAGAATCTACCACAAAAGATTTATTTCTTTTGTGGATGGGTTGTAAGGGATAAACTCTAAATCCCCGTTTTGATTCCATCCAATTTCATAATATGAGCATTCCGCTTTGTCGCTGTCTTTTTTTAAGTCCACGACAGCGAATGTGAGCGGCAAACCGCTTCTTGGTAGTGAGCAGCTGCCTGGATTCAATATGGTTATACCGTGCTTGTGCTGCAAGTTTGATATGTGAGTGTGTCCATAAAACACTAGATTTGCGTTCTTTTCCGTTGCAGTTGTTACAAGCTGCTTTGTTCCATAATAAACATCATGGCTGTGTCCATGTGTTATGTAAATTCTTTTGCCAGCAGCTGTAAATATTTGTTCAACGGGCACTTTTATTTCAATGTGCTTGTCCGTTATCATGTTGTAATGAGAGTTGTCATTGTTGCCTCTTACGAACATTATAACGTTTGGTAGTAATTTCATAAGCCAGCTGTCGGCGGAATAGTTTTTTATTGAATCAAGCAAATCTCGGATACCATCGCCACAAAAGCACAGTGCATCCGCATTATATCCGAATCTCTTGATTATGGATATTATAATGTTCGTGCTGCCGTGAGAATCAGAGACAACGATAAGCCTTGCTGAATCTTTTTCTGCAAGTTTTTGAACGGCTCCATCTTCAGAAATTGAAAGATCGTCTTGTTGCTTTATGCTTGTCATATTCCCCCAAATACTTTTGTTTTCTTTTTACTCAAAAATAAAGTGATTTCTTGATTGAATCCCTGTATCCGTATCAACGTAGTGAGAAATTGGGTGGTCTTTGCCGATTATTGTCTGAACAATAGGTGCTAATGCTGTATTCTGGTCAAGCGGCCCTTTTTTTGCAATTATTGCGAGAACAGCATTGTTCAGCATCTGCGTTATGTCGAAATCAATAGGCATTACAAGAGCGGTCTCTTCTTCTAGGCCAGACTCTTTGTGAGCATAGTCAAGAACAAAATCCGAGACAGCTTCTGTTCCTAAGATGTCATCTTGCGAAAGAAAAGAGAATACAGGAAAGTTGAACTTTCCATCCTCTATTTTGTCCTGCAACTTTGAAAGTGCCGAGTGCATTCCGTCTGGAGCGCCAATTGAAATTATTCCACATAAATTCTTGTCTTCCAGTAATGTTACTAGGCTGCTGACCCTTGCTACAGTACCTTTCATAAAATCATTTGGATAAACAAGTATTGAAATAAGCTCCGGAACGTCTTCGGTTTCTACGCCGAAATTTTGACTGAGTGAAGATGTTATTTTTTCTATAGAAGCCTCATCGTTATAGCCGTAGCCCAAAATTACAACTATATTCTTGCCCCTTAGATAGGCTTTTGTCTCGTTGTCCATTTTTCTGAGCTTAGAAGGAATTGTGCTAGAAGTCTCTTCTACATTTTTTTGATATGTTGGAAATTTGTATTCTTCTTTTTTGCATGAAGCAAAAATTGTTGTTAGCGCAATGAAAGCTAAAAATATATTTGAGTAACGCATAGATATATTTTAGCAAATAATACGTTAATTGAAAACATTAGATTTAAAAGATTATGATTTGATTTTGTGGGGACGCTTTTTTTGAGCGAATGTTCCAGTTGCCATTTTTTAGGTGGCAACTGGTTGAAAATTGTTAGTACCAAGCTACGTTTGCTTGAATGAATCCTGTCCCTTTAAGTAAGGTTTCAGAAGACTCTGTAAGCTGACTTGCTGTTCCGTCGCTTGCGGCTGTTGTTCCAAGCGAAACGTTTTCTGTTGCAGCAGCGGACTTCTCTATGGCTACAAGACCATAAGAATCTTTCTTTGCGTTTGTTATTACAGAATCTACGGAACCTGAAGATCCGATTGTAACACGCTGTCCTTTTACGACCGTGAAGGCTGAATCTGGTGCGCTGTCAGAAACATCTGTCGCGCTGTTACCCATGCTGGCAGGAGCGGCAGGAGCTGCATCCTCTTCATCTGTTGAGATTTGAGCACCCTGCTGATTAGACTTCCATACAGCAACAATACCCTGCTGTGTGTTGATTCCTGTCCTGCCGAATCTGTTCTTTACAGAAAGGATTGTACCGCGGACAGAAGCCGTTGCAACCGAGCTGCGTACAGTAAAGCCTACGCGGCGGTTCTCTGATTTCTGAACATCAGCTTTAAGAGCACCAGAGTCGATATAAAGGCGAGTTTCGTCTTTTGTGTCTTTTTCAGCAACCTGCTCAATAGTAAGACGAGACAGCGGCGAGACGGTAACTTTGGTTCCCTTTATCTGTAATACGAGCTCTGATTTGAATCCTGTCTGAATAACGCTGCCTTTTTCAAGTTTGTCACCTGTTTTCAACTGAACCCACTCTCCGTTTGGTTGCTGAAGTTCAGTTTTTCCTGTCGTTGAGACGACTGTAGCTTCCATTGCGCTTGCAGAAATAGCCGAAAAAGCAATGAAAATTACTGAAACTAAAAATAATAAGTTCTTCTTCATAAAAACCTCCTATAGTACGAGCGTTGCTTTCAGCTGAAAGCAATGCCTGTTGTTTTTTGCGACATCATCATCGATGTATTGAGTAATAGCGCCACCAATGTATAAATCACTGAAAAGCTGTAAGTCTGCGGCAGCCCTGTACTGAACACCCTGATAATTTAAATCGCTATCAAATACAATATCTCCTGAGAGGGAAAGCAATAATTTTGAGAAAGGCTTTATGGAGATAGTTGCACCTGGTTTACATAAATCTACATATTCTGGCAAATCCCATGAGTTGACGGCATCTTGGCTTGTAAAACCAACGAACATATCTGTTACGTACAAGAAATTTCCTGATAAGGATAGTGTTGTGTTCGGTACAAAATATGTCGCGCTGGCTCTGAAAAGCGCATCCTTTATATACTTTGAGTGGTCATAGTTTCGCCATCCCAATGTATAGCTTGTGTTGTAGTAGATGTTTGATGAGATAGGACCGTTTACAGAAATAGTCGCATACATTCTGTTCGTGCTTTTGTGTTCAACTCTGTATGCTCCCAAGTACTGCAAGTCAACGCTAGTGTTTTCTGCCAAGGTTAGGAACGAGATTGTTCCTGCTGATATGACGTATTTCTCTGCAAAATCGTAGAGTTTGTCTGAATCTGCGATTTCAGCATCTTTTCCGATTGCAATCATTGAAATTTTGTTTGCATTGAGTAGACCTGTGTATGCTCCGTACAATGAGACGGTGTATGTTGGAGCCTGATAGTTCAAGTAGAGACCGTCTGCATTCTGTGTGTATACGATGCTTGAAAGGTCTGATACGAAAAAACGACCTGCTGCAGCCGTAAGCTGGTTGCCGAATAGGGTTGTACCAAAATTCAGCTTGAACAAATCCAAGTCAACATAATCATAGTCCATCTTATAGCGGAAGTCCCTTTCATGTTGGTATGAGCCTTGCATTGAAAAGTAGTTGTTCGTATTGCTTCCAAGTGGCGAACGAACCCAGACTGCTCCGCTGTTGATTTGGCTTAGCTTAATGTTTGATAATTTTTGCCCCTGAAATTTGGAGTTGTTGTCAATGTAAGCACCATATTCAAAGGCTGCTACAGATCCACCGAGAACAAAGGCTGCTAGTAAGCTGGAGAAAAACTTTGTTTGAAAAACTTTGAACATAATCGTGCCTTCCTATTATTTACTGTTTGCATCAATGCATTCTTGTAGTATCGCAAGAGCATCACGGCCAGAGATTTTCATTGATGGATCTGCGTTTTGTGGTAATATATCCTGAGCTTTAAGTTCCTTAAAGGAATATCTTTGAGATTTTGTGATTGTGTACATCAAGCCGCCCTTGAGATTAGCTGCTCTTGCAAAAATCTGCGCAACTTTTCCAAGTTTTATTGGGTCATTTGTCTTTACGCTCATTGGGACCAATGAGTTTGATTTCATCGTTGCCAAAGCTTTGTCATAGGTTACATCTTCATCAATGGTGTTTGAGAAAACACATGCAAGGTATGATACTTGACCATACGTAACCGTCTGTGTTTCCAAAATTTCACTCATTTTATCCGCACTCTGTGAGTATGCTGAAAATGAGAGGTGCAATATCAACGAAAAAAGAAAGACAAATTTCTTGTTCATTTCATACTCCTTGAAATTCCGCCTAGCAGTATAAAAGGGAGATTGGTGACAAGGCAAACTTGAAGAATACTTAATTGCCTAAAATAAAATTACATTAAAATAATCTTATTTTGTCTCCTTTATTACTAGTCTTTATAAAATTCGATTCCTTTTTAAATATAACATGTGATATAATTTTTTTCTATGAAAAAGAAGAAAAATTTATTACAAAATAAGTGGATTGCACCGCTTTTAGTCTGTTTTGTTTCTGTTTTTTGGATTCTTCTTGGTTTTCTCGGAGGGCTTCAAAAATTCGATTTTCGTGGGTATGACATACTCTTGTCGCTGAAAAAAAATCCTAAGACAAGCTCGAAAGTGCTGCTTGTTGAGGTTGACAATACGGCATTGGAGGCACTTGGTCCATGGCCTTGGACTCGTGATATTTTTGCTGATTCCTTGCTCAGAATGAAGGAGCTTGGGGCAGAAACGGCGGTATTCGATATCGAATATCTCTCTCCCTCGAATCTTGCCGCAAATCCTGCTATTGATAATACGCTCTTAAATCTTTTTGAGAATGAAAAAAAAGACATTTCCGCTGCCGTAGGTGAATTCTCGTCAGCGGTTTACAAAGGAGATTATTCTGTAAGGGAGCTTCCTTCTTTGGCAGGTGAGACCTTGAATTATCTCATTTATCCTGGTTTGGATAAACTGCGTCAAAGTGTTCGCGACTCTATTTATGTGGATAACGATGATTATTTTGCCAGAGCGATACAGTTCTTCGGAAACACGTGGCTTACAATAAATACGTCTGACTTGGACTTGAATTATGAAGATGATTTTATGGATTATGTCCAAAAAAGATTTTTCTATGTGCTTGATGACCCTAAGAATTTTACTCTGGCCGGAAACCGAAGGACTTTCATCGAGAGCTTGAAGAAATCAGGATTTGACAAAAGTTCTGTTGATATTGACTGGGATGACAAGGATTCCCGCAAAAAATATCAGATAGGACTTTCTCCAGCTCTGCCTAAGTTTATTACCCATGCGGTAGGTGCAGGTTTTACGAACGTCGTTATTGATTCTGATGGCTCTAGACGCCGTATCGAGCTTTTCTCCAAGCAGGATGAAGGCTGTATCGGACAGCTTTCAGTTGCACCTATGCTGAGTTTCCTAAAGCCTGAAAAACTCTTGCGCCAGAAAAATACCATGCAGTTCCTGGGTGCACACATTCCTGAGGAGGATGGCAGCGAGACTGTCCGTGATATAAAGATTCCGCTGGACGAGCAAGGCAGAATGTTGATTAACTGGAAGCATGATGCGTTTGGCAAGTCCTTTAAGCATGAGAGCGTGCTGTTCTTGGGACTTTTGCAACAGTCTGAGCAGAATATTGCGACAATTCTGAGCAAACTTTCTGAATTTAAATGGGATATTACTTCTGGTAACGAGTTGCAGTACATTTCTGTTGCAAAGAATCTTTTGCTTGATTATTCGGATATTACCCAGTACAAGGATTTTTTGCTCTCAAAGTGTGATGGCTATGATGTGAACGGGCTGCCGATAAATGGCGGTATTAACGCTAATGAGCAGCAAGAATATTTTTCATTGAGAAAAACCTTTTTTGAGAATGTTACAGCTTTTTCCAATGGGGAATATATAGAAGAAATAGAGAATTTCTTAATGAGTTCTAGAGATGCACTTGGAGAAGAGGTCTTTCAGGAGCTTGCTCAGGGATTTGAGAATCTTTTTGAGACACTAAAAAATGAAGTTAATATTTACAATTCATATTTTAATGATATGAAGGCTTCTTATGAAGGAAAATTCTGTATTATAGGAAATACTGCAAGCTCCACTACGGATTTGGGAACGACACCATTCGAGCGTTCTTATCCTAATGTCGGAACTCATGCGAATATTTTCAATACGATTATAAATAATGATTTTATTCATCCTGTAAGCTGGAAAATAAGTGCCGTTATCGCAGCTCTTCTTTCGTTGGTTCTTGTTTTTGTAGTATCAGGAAAAAATGTAAAAGAAAAGACCATTTGTGGCATAGGACTGGTTGTTCTAGCAATTCTTATTCCTTCCGTTCTTATGATTTGTTTTGGCGTATACGTGCCTATTGTTGCACCGCTTTTTATAACGCTTTCTTCGTATGTTATGATTACAGTCCTTAGCTTTGTGAACAGCGAGCGTGACAAGAGATTCTTGCAGAATACGTTTGGTGCTTACGTTGCTCCGTCTGTCGTTGACGAAATCGTAAAGAACCCTGACGTTGCGAAGCTCGGTGGTAAGACAGACAGTCTTACGGCTCTCTTCTCAGATGTTGCGACATTCTCTGGATTTACCGAGACGATAAACAATGAGGAAGGCGAGGACAAAGGTGCTGAACGCCTTGTTTCGATTCTTAACGAGTATCTTGGTGCGTTGAGCGACGCTATCATGGATAATAACGGCACTATCGACAAATATGTTGGCGATGAGATTGTATCGTTTTTTGGAGCTCCTATTCCTAACAAGAATAATGCTTTTGATGCCTGTGTGGCTGGCATTAGAATGTTGCAGGCGGAGAAAAAATACAACGAAGAGAATGTGAGCAAGCTGCCTATAAATCCCAAGACGGGCAAGCCGTTCTACCTGCATTCAAGGGTCGGTCTCAACACAGGAAACATGGTTGTAGGGAACATGGGAACTGACAAAAAGCTCAACTATACGATTATGGGTAACAACGTAAACTTGGCTTCCCGACTAGAGGGAACCAACAAAGTTTACGGTTCTTGGATGATGATAAGCGAGAGTACATGGCTTGCGGCAAACTCTGGCGAAAACGAAGGAAAGCTTGTCGTCAGGGAATTTGACGCTGTTAGGGTTATCAACGTAAAGAAGCCTGTCAGGATTTATAACGTCCTTGGTTTACGAAGCGAGATGCCAGAAGCTCAGATTCGCGCGGCGGAAATTTTTAACGAAGGCATGAAGTGGTACATGAAAGGTTCTGATACTCCTGATGAGCCTAAAGACAAGGAAGACTTGAAAAAAGCCTATGAGCTTTATAAGCAGGCTGACGAAATGTACCCAGATGACGCTTCTTCAAAAGTTTTCATGGAACGCTGTGAGGATTTCCTTAAAAATGGTCTTCCAGAGCAATGGGATGGCGTATACACCATGAAGTCTAAGTAGAATAAAGCTTTTGTATGAAAAGAATTAGGTTTGCCCTTTTGGGACTGTTCTTAGGATTCCTTGCAGCTTCTTGTTCCAAGGAATCCTCCGTTGCTTTTTCTGCAATGAATACGGCAATGCATATAACCTCGTATGGAAAAAAATCCGAGAAAGCAAATGCCGTATGCAAAAAAAGGATTGAGGAGCTAGAGAAAATACTTTCCACAACAATGGATGACAGCGATATTTTCAAGCTGAACAATGCCGAAGGAAAGCCTTGCTCCGTACATCCAGAGACAGCTTTTCTGCTGGATTTTACGCTGAACTTTGCAACAAAAACGGGTAACGCCTTTAATCCTGCATTGTATCCTGTAACGCGCTCATGGGGTTTTACCACAGGCTCGTACAGGGTTCCAAGTGCAGAGGAAATAGAGAAATTGCTTGCCCTTACAGACATCCGCAACGTTCTTGTGGATGGAGACACCGTAAGCCTTTCTTGCGGTTCCATGCTTGATTTGGGGGCGGCTGGCAAAGGCTTTGCAGGTGACGAGGCTGTTAAGCTTTTGAAGGAAAAGGGGATAAAGTCCGCAATCCTTGATTTGGGAGGCAATGTGCAGGCTCTTGGCTGTAAGCCAAATGGCAAGCCGTGGACGATAGGGCTTCGTAGTCCTGATGACGATGGCGTACCTGTTGCTTTGAAGGTTTGTGACTGTGCTGTTGTTACGAGTGGCGGTTACGAGCGGTTCTTTACGGCAGAGGATGGGCGCACTTTTGTTCATATTTTGGACGGGCGAACAGGAATTCCTGTCGAGAATGAGCTTGTTTCTGCGACAATTGTTGCAGAAAGCGGACTTTACGCAGATGTTCTCAGCACTACGGTGTTTGTACTTGGCAAAGAAGCCGCGACGGAACTTTGGCGTGGCAGCCATGATTTTGAAATGATTCTTTTGCTTGAAGACGGTTCCCTTGCCTATACGGAGGGACTTTCTGATAAGATTTCAGTACTTTCTGACTTCTCAAAAATAGAGATTATTCGCTAATAAGGATTATTTGCTAATAAAGATTATTCACCAAGAAAAGCGTGCTGAATGTTACGACCATAGCAATGGCAATAAAAAGGCTTTTGCCTTTTGTTGCCATGTTTGGCTTGCATTCCGCTAAGAAACTGTCCGCGGCAAGAGCTTCGTTCAATCGTTCTATCGGATTTTTTTTTGCAGAAAGCTTAAAAACTTGTACCGTGTTCTCAAAATACAGCATAGATTGTGCAAAAATCGAATCCGTGCTGACTTTTATAAGGCACGCACATTGAGAAAGAGCTGCGATAGACGAGAACGCCAGCGCCTTTGTAAAACCTATACGGATAGCTCCCTCTGTAATTTGCAAGCCAGCGACTTTTAGCAGGACTTTTCCTTCTGGCACGAATACATTTGATAAAAGAAAAAAAATCCAAAGAAAAACGTGAGGAAGGATTTTGATTTTTCTTCCAGAGAGTCGTTGTAATAAAAGTGCCGCAATAAATGCGTCCACAAGAATCGGGATTTTTTTTATAGTGAGCACGAATGCACTTGATAAGATTATTGCCAGCGGTATGCCTGCCTGATAAAGCTTGCTTTGTTTTTCTTCTTTTGCCGCAGGGAGTTTAGGCAATTCGTCGGGAATGGATATTTTTGTCGCCAAAAAAGCGGTTATGACCGCCGCAATTTGTGAAAAAATCAGCATGGGGGCAAGTAGCTGCATTGTGCCTTCCCCTGCTATAAATGATGCCATAAAAATCTGAACGTAAGTGCTTACAGCGGCTCCTAGCATAGAAATCCCGTATACAGAAAAAAAGCCCCTGCACAGGCGGGCAAGTGACCACATCGTAAGACCTGAAAAAAAGGACTGTGCAACTGATACTGCTATAAATGGACTGAATAGCGTTCCAGAGGCAAGCGAGGCAGCTATAGATTTGGCAAGTGTAAGTATCAAAAACGGTTTGAGAGAGAAATCCAGGGCAAGCAGAATAGCCACGTTGCCAAAGCCGAGCCTGAAAAACGGCACGACGCGAGGAAAAAAAGCCTCTGCGTAAGAGAACAGAAGTGCGAGGGAACAAAAGTAGGCAATCCTCTTTTTCTCGTTTGAAACGTTTTTATTTTGCAATTGCATCAAATTCCTCTTCTTTGTTGTCTGTGCTTATCAGAACCTTATTCGGCAAGCAGACCAAAATATTTGACCACCCCTGATGAATGCAGGTTTTATTTGGGCATGGAGACTCTAAAATACGAATCCTGCCGTTTTTTATCTCAAAAACAGTATTTCCCAATGCTCCTTTTACAACATGGATGCCGTCCTTTTTTGCAGAAAAAACGTATTCTGTGCCATTTGCGTTGACTTTGACCAAATTTCCCTTTTTATGCGTTCCGTGAATTTCTATGGCAACGGCCAGTAGAATAATTGCGGCGAGTATAATAATGTCAGAAATTTTGATTCGTGCCGAAACGCTCATACCTGATTATGTTACAGAAATAATAAATGGTTTTAAAGACCGCTTGCGTAACAAAATTACAGAAAAATGTTTTTAGCTATGATATTCTTTTTAAGTCGAATGTCGAGTTTCAAAAACTCGACATTCGACCTATATATCTAGTGAGGTAGAAATCTATGAAAAAATCTTTTATTGCGATTGCTATGGTTTGTGTTTCGTTT
>CADCRJ010000002.1 GCA_902803735.1 uncultured Spirochaetaceae bacterium | reverse complement strand
CGCGGAAGTGAAATTCGGCTTGTACAAGCGGCTTTTGCCTTTGTATGCGGGCTTCCCGAACGACGACAAGAAAATCGAAATCGTGAACTTCTTGAAGGAGCTCCGCGCGGGCAAGGTCAACGAGTTCATGGAGCGAATAAACAAAATATTCGCAGCGGCGCCCAAAAAGTCGAACCAGAAGTGCTACGAGCTGGACTGCCAGGCTTTCGTGTGGCTCATCTTCAAGCTAATGGGCGAGTTCGTGCTTTGTGAAGTTCAAAATGGAAAAGGCAGAAGTGATGCTGTTGTCTGGGAAAAATCGGCGATTTATATCTTTGAGTTCAAGATGGACAAGAGCGCAAAAGAAGCGATGGAGCAAATCAACAGCAAGGACTACCCGATAGCTTACAAGAGCGACGGTCGCAAAATCGTCAAGGTCGCGGTGAATTATTCCAGCGAGAAAGAGCAGCTCGACGACTGGATTATCGAGGAAGAATAGATTTTGTGCCAATTCTCTTAAAAGCCGCAAGTACAGGTGGTAACGGCAAAAGGAGACAAAATCCTAGTGTGTTTTTGCGAGCAAAATCTTCAAATAAAGCGGTTGCAGGATAAAAATCAGCAAATATCCAAGAACCAGTGAGACAAGAAGACTGTGCAAAAACATAGGCAAAAACTGAATCTGTGGCAGGCTTTCGGCAGAAGCTCCGTTTGCGATTGCTTGCTCAATGCTTCTATGTGCTCCAAAAAATGAAAGAGCGACCATTAAAAGCGTTATAAGCGGCGTATAGAAAAGGTCAGAAATAAGCGAGTCAACACAGTGAAAAGGCAATGTTCGCTCTTTTAGCCCAAGCTTTTCACATAATGTGCATCCAATCTTATGAACAGGAAGGCAGAATCCTATCAGAAGGCTCAGAACCGTGCTTAAAGCAAAGCTCAATAGCCATGCTTTTATCGCAAAGTGTCCAGAAAAAACTAATCCACACAATGATAAAGCAAAGCTTAGGCTTACACCCATCAAAATATTCATAATGAGTCCTATTTTTCGCATATTTTCTCCTATTTCTCTTGGATATTCACAAGTTTGTGTTTTGAAAGCCTAATAAGGGTTCCTTTTATGTTACCCCTGTTTTTTTCTGAACGCAACAAAGAATCTTGTTTTTTTCCCTACCTTTCCTCTCCTAAGAAAAAGAAGGCAAAAGAATAAAGTTAGTATTATATATTCATGGAAGAAGTGCTGCTGTTGCTCCATTCTTCAATGTCATCTTCTGAATAGTCGTAGTCAGAGTCTGAATAATATTCGTAAAATTCCTGTATTCCCTGAGGAATCTTTTTGACGGATTGAATCACGTCCGTTGTTAAAACGGAATGAGTTGCAATTAAGAGGGCTACGAGCCATAAAATCCAGAGCCTTTTGACTCTTCCTGAACCTGTTGCAACTAGTTTTGACCAGTGAGGTTTTTCGGTAGCATAAATAACTCGCTGAGTTCCTGAAAGAGTTGAGCCACGTTTTTCCATATTTCTGTAGGATTCTGCGGCGATACCTCTCATAACCTCTCCGTGTACCATATATTCATATTCGTAATTGATGATTTGGATAATCTTGTATTTTGTTTGGGTACATTTTGTTATCACTCCTTCGCAAAATGTTGTTGCGGCGTCGTTATCCAAAACGCTGTATTTCCATTTGATGTAAATTGCTGTAGAACAAGTAATTAGGATTATAAAAAAATGCTTTAGGATTTCATTTCTGTCATTGCTTTTTCCGAGTTTAAGAAAAAAGTCCAGCACAAACCAAAGGAACATCAGGAAGTATCCTAGTGACCAGAATTTTATTTTTATAGTGCGATATTCAAAATCTTTTTCCAGAAAAATTATGAATATATTAACAACAAGGAACAAAATTCCAAAAGCCAAAAGAATGCGAATATAGCCAATCGGAACAGAAAATAGTTGTAAAAAGAATGCAAAGACTGCACCGATAGTGAGCCAATGGATTTTGCACCAAAATTTTTTTGCTGATTTATAAGGAACAGAAAATAAATGCTCTATATAGCTTTTTAAATATGTCGTGTAAGAAGAAAAAAGTCCAAGAATCTTCCTAAAAAATAATAAGGCTACTAACCCAAGAACAACTGTTGCAAAAACAACTGAAAACATGCCAGTCATAAACTTCTCCTTAAAAAACTCCGCGTTAGCGGTGTTGTATGGAGGCAGCATATAAGCCTCCACTTATAAAAATACTTAAATTCGAGTTTTTAAGATACCCCTTTTTTTACATTTTCTTTGTGAAGAAATTCATCAGATAATTTACTGCAAAAAATGCAAAACAAAAAAGGACGAATTTCAAGGCATTTTTTATTTCGATTTCTCGCGGAAGTTTATTACCTGTAATGACACTATACCAGCCTATATGAATAGCAACGTCTGGATTAGCTGATTTTATCGTGTCAAAAAAGTCTCGTAATTTTTTTCGCTCGCATGGGAAAAACAGGAAAAAGTTTCGTTTCCTGTCATCGTAGCACTGCAAAAGATAGCCTCCGGGCATTCCTGCGCTAGAAATCTTTACGATGTCCCTGTAATTTACCTTTACTTTACGCTGACATGCAAAAAAGTAACAAAAATCTTCTTGATATTCGATTTTTATAGATAAAGGCATATAAAGAAGGATAAAAGATACAGGTATTCCACATAACGTAAATTTGTAATCAATTTCATGCAAGCATATTTGAAGTACAATAATTGTCAAAATAAAGAATCCCATTAAAGACAAAAATATGATCAATGGCCAAGGACGTATTCGTTTCATTTTGCTTCTCCCCAGATTTTTTCCTCAATCCAATCAAATCCAAAATCGATAACTTTTGTTGTTGCATTTCCTGCTAGGGTACCAGCTGTGACTGCTGAAATTGCTCCAAGACCAAAAGTTCCCATTGCACCTGATGCTGTTATCGTTCCGCAAACGCCAGCTCCTGCAGTTACAGAGATTCCATGTGTGACCGTATTGTATGCACTCTGCCAGCAATCCATTTCTCCTTGCTGATATGACTGCATGTTGTTGTAAGTGGTATTGACAAAATCCATCGCAACAGCCGCATTGCCAAGTATCGACACTTTTTTTGCAAACTCATTCAATATAGGACCCACTTGCAAGTCTGTATTTGCCAAGTTTCCAGCAATTTCCCCAGCATATCCTGCAGGGCTGCTGGCTTTGTTAAAAAAATTCACAATTTTGTCAAAAAAGCCCTGTTTCTTCGGTGCGTTTAGCTCGCTGTTCTTCTTTGACGCAAGTGCCTCTTCATCACTATTTTGTGCGGAAATTGCTGTTGTATTATTTTTAAAGTCTTGAGATTTTGATTTTTTGTGAGTAATTTTGTTGCTTAGAATAGCAGATTCTTGTTGGTCTGAAAAATTACGCAAACCGTGTGAGAAAACAGCGTTCATTATGACATGGGGTTTCCGAACAGGGCTGCTATTTATATTCGTGTGATTAGGATTAGGAATATCGCTATTATTAGGATTTTTTGAGTAGCCGTTGTTTATTTTCAACTGCTCATAAAAACTCAGAATATAATAACGACTCAAATCTATAAAATAGATTTTCGTTGTTTTCATTTTTAACTCTCTCTCGTTTTTAAGAGTATTTTTTTTCGATAAATATGTCAACCTCCTTTTTTATCTTCAATTTTTGACGTCTGATGTATTTGCTCATTTAAAACAAAAAACCTCGCCCCCCAAGAGGAGCGAGCTTTCACAAGATTAGCTTAACTTAGATTATACTAATCCCTGCGCCATCATTGCTCTAGCGACTTTGAGGAAGCCGTAGATGTTTGCGCCTGAAACGTAGTCTACAGTTGCACTTGGAGCGTACTTTTTAGCTGTTTCGTAAGCGTT
>CADCRJ010000001.1 GCA_902803735.1 uncultured Spirochaetaceae bacterium | reverse complement strand
GAACGGTTTTGGCGTAATGGAGAATTACATCAAAATAAAAGGCTTGTATTTTCCGCAAAATTTGCCAAAACTATCTGAAAAGCTCCGTTATATCTGGAATGAACTGGATTTTATCTGCCTTCCTTTTGATATTGGGGACAGAAAAATCTGGGGCTGGATGTATGACTTTCTTCACGCAAGTCTTTATGTAGAAGAAGGAAGTCCTACAGAGAAGGTGCTTAAAAGCCGGAATTATCCCTATAAGATAAAGCATGGGCTTCCTGAAGTTGATGGAAAGCAGGTAGAACATTCCCAAAATTTTGCAATTTGGATAGAAGAAACTGATGATGAGGAAAAAAGGAAGTTCCTTGAGAAAAAAGAAGAGTTTGTGCCTGTAAGACTGGTAGAGCTTTGCCCTACGGAAGAAGAGAGGGAGCAGGTTGTCTTAACATCAGAGCCTAAAAAATCAAAGGTTCAAAGGCTTAGTGTAAAATCTCGGCTGAAAGATATAAAAAATGTCTTAATAAATATTAGACCTGCTCGGAAAACGTATGTCATAGTGACCGCTGTTTTCGGAATCTTGATTTCTGTAGTGATTGCTCTGCTGTTTGCAATTCTATTATAACTGGAGAATATTCAATTTTTGTAATTGAAAATTTGACATTTGATCATATTATACTAAGATAAAGTTTTATAAAAATTATATGGAGAAATTATGAATAATTCAGTTGATGAAAAAAATCAGGAAGAATTTGATCTTGCCCTTATGATTCTCGGAGCGAGCAAAGGTGATATGAATGATCAGTACGAGCTTGCAAATGCTTACATAAACGGGCTTTACGGACTTGCAAAAGACACTCATCGTGCTTTGTATTGGTTCAAAAAATCTGCAAATAATGGAAAAGCCGATGCAATATATGGCTTTTGGAGCATTTATGCTGAAAGAGACGACCCTGAATCAAAAGCAAAAGCAGAAATAATACTTGAGAAACTAAAAATGGTTGCTAAAAGAAAGTCCGAGGAAGCGATAATCGCACAAAATTATCTTAATGACATAGAGCAGCGACCAGATGAAGTAAAACAGAACTTTCTCAACTATCTTCAAAATGCCGATTATGCACAGACTACTTGTAATGCCTATGTTTCTTCTGTGCTAAGAGTTTGTGCACGTGAAGAACTTACGTTGCCCGAACTTAAAAATGAAATAGCTAGGATAGTTATGAGATATGATTTTGGTGGCGAAGAAGAAGAATTCGGTTCTGCTAACAAGCGTATCGTTATTAACGCATTAAAACGTTTTAGTGAATTCTGTGCACAGTAAATGTAACAATAAAACTGATTTTCACAGATAGGGCTAATGGCAAGAAAAGCAGGGAGAATCAATGAACATTGATAGAAATGTGGTTCAGGAAAGAATTACGTCGCTAATTACAGAAAAAATCGCTGACGCTTTTGAGAAACGTACTTTTTTAAGAAAGATTCTGGACGAGCAGCTTTCGCTTATTGAGGGAGAGAATAGACTTAAATCTATGGAACTTCTAGGCGAATACGGGCATGAAGAGGACTCTGAGAACGTTTTGAACGAAATCATTGAGAACGAGATTCCTGAATTCTTGTCATACCTATACGAAAAGATTTGTGCTAATGACAGCCGTCTTCACAATACATTGTGGCTTTTGGGCGATGACACGCTTGAGGCTTTATGTAAAAAAATAGAAAAGCATGACGGCTCGGAGCTTAATAGAGCCATTAGTAAGTTTATCTTTACTTTTGACGATATTAAGCGTTTTGATGACCGTTCAATACAAAAGATTTTGCGGGAAACAGACACTTATGATTTAGCCCAAGCCTTAAAGCTTGCCTCAGAAGAAACTCGTAATGCCATTTTTAGAAATTTATCAAAGCGAGCGGCAAATATGCTTAAGGAAGACATTTCATATATTTCCTCTGAGAATAAAAAATCTATTAGGGACGCTCAAAGACACATACTTTGGATAGTTGATAGACTTTCCAGTGCAGGCGAGATTCTTCTTCCTTATTATACAAAATATGACCAAGACGACGGAGCATATCTGAGGGGGTGAGTCGTGACTGAAAAAACACTCTGGTATCGTGCCGCAAGTTCACAGAATCCTTTTGGAGTTTGGAAGCTGTTGCCTCCTGAAATGGAGTCTGAGCTAGTTTTGCTTCGTCATACCGAGACGGGAAAAATCTTGTGCCCTGTCCATTGCAAGTGGGAGAATTATACTGCGGAAAGCGAGTTCTTGGTAAAATGCGACTGCGGAAACTCTGTAAGGGGATTTGTTGTTCCGTGGGTGCTTCCTAAACAATATAATCAGGAGTTTTTGCAGAATCGCGGTGTCATTGTACTTACAGAGGAGCATGAGTCTTGGCTTCGGAAAGAGCGTGAAAAAATTAATGAGCAATGCAGGAAAGAATCCTCTGGGCCGTGTGACGTGGAGGGCGTTCCTTACGACAAAGTCCTTTTTTCGCTTGAAAGCGATAATGACTCTTGTCAGGTTTTGATAGGCAGTCGCTCAATAGACCGTGATAAATTCAATTCTCTTAACGAGGGAAATCTTACCCTGACAAAAATACCTGAGAATGCTTGGGGTGAAGCCTATTTCTTTAAGGGGCATAGATTTTCGTCTTCCTCAAAAAAAAGACTAAGCTTACGGGAAAATATTGATTTTTATTCATCATGTTGTTATCCAAGCAAAAGCGATGAAAAGCTAATTCCTGCATTGGTAATTAAAAAAATTGAGGAAACTACGGCTTTTATAGTTGATTCGTACTGTGGGCGAAAAATCACTTTGAGCAGAAACCTGTTCAATGGGCTTGATTTGCTGAATGCCGCTTCTCATTTTCCCTACGAAGCTAATATGTTTATGCTTGCTTGCAAGATTGGATTTCCTGATTGGCTTGACCGTTCAGACCCAAATATATTCAATAATCTCTGTGCAAAACTAGGACTTAAGAGTTTTTCTGTACTGCGAAAGATTTTTGATCATAATCCTGTTGTTGTTGTATGGTACAAAAATTTGCATGACATGGGATTTAGGGATGTTAACATAATCTCGGATATTCTTTCGCTTTTTGATAAAACCGTTGCCAGTAAGGAGTTCAAAGATTTTAATAATATAAGGGGCGGCTGGACAGCTGGTGACTTACGCAAAGATGCTGCAAAAAAGCTCCCGACCACATTTTTTGAGAGTATAAACAGTTACAGCGTTAATAAGGAGAACGACAATCCTTTTATTTTCTTCTGTGGGTATTCAATACCTTTGCGGGGCGAGAGGGCCACATGGAACTCCTTGAACAGGGAGCCAGGACTGGACAAGTATTATCTCGTTGATACAGCAAGAATGTTCTGCCGCTATTTTACAGATTTAAATGCCGAGGAGCGGGAGTCTGTCCTAAAAAACGGCTTTACTAAAAGAACTCACGATATGCTCTCAAATATCGTGCATAATCTTAAGCATAAAAATCATGTCTTTGCATATACAAAAGAACAGAAGAATCTGGAAGATGATATAGACGGCTTTACTTTTAAGCTGCCATTGGACAGCTCAACCATGCATCTTATAGGCTCTTCTATGCACAACTGTGTTTTTTCTTACTGGGAGCAGGTTCTTAATGGTAGCTGTACTATTGTCTATGCTGTAAAAGATGAGTCTTACGAAGCGTGTATAGAAGTCAGCGGCAACCGTCGTGTCATTCAGGCCCGAAGCGATTATAACGGCTTGCTTGAGGGCAGTATTGCAGAGGCTTTCAAAAAATGGAAGAAAAGGCATAGACTCATATAAGAAGCCTTCGTTCTTTTAGTTACTGAGAAATTTTAGTACGTCTTCTGGTGTTTCACATATAAAGTCTGCACCAGAGTCTTCTAGCTCTTTTTGGCTACCAAAGCCCCACAATATGCCCATGCATTTTAATCCTGCCGAGTGCGCGCCGTTAACATCAAAAAGCCTGTCGCCAATCATAAGGACAGAATCCTTTTTGTCCTCGATAGACTGCGATTGGAGCACGTAGTTTACTACATCAACTTTTTCAACGCGGGATTTTTCGTTCATATCGCTACCACCTACAAAATCGAAAAGTCCCAGCATACCGTTCTTTTCAAGAATTGCCTTAGCATACTCCTCTGGCTTGCTTGTAGCGACAAAAATCTTTTTTCCGCTTTCTCTGAGTTTTTTTAGCAAATCAAGCACACCGTCATAAACCTTGCAGTTGAACATTCCGCCTTTGTCTGAGTAGAAATCTCTGTAAGCGGCAATTGCATTCTGCACCTCGCTTTCGGGTAAGCCAAAATACTCCACAAAGCTGTATTTGAGTGGGGGACCAATCATTTTGTTGTAAACATTTTTATCAATATTTATACCATAATGCTTTGCAACTGCGTCAAAGGACTCAAAAATTCCAGGTGACGTATCAAAAATGGTTCCATCAAAATCGAACAGTAAATACTCAAAATTATTCGTCATTTTATTCTCCTTAAAAAACTCCGCGTTAGCGGCGTTGTAGGGACG